>NZ_JBEPWZ010000092.1:0-10355 GCF_041642155.1 Fodinibius sp. | reverse complement strand
GCCGTATATGCCGTCGTGATCGTCCTTGTAGGCGTCAATCAAAAGAGCGATAAGACCGGCAACACCTACGATAATGCCGGGCAAAAAAGCGTTAAGATCGTGTAAATAATCCATGCAACTTAGTTGTTATACAGTGACTCAATAGTTTTTGCAAGCATCATGTCTTTTTCGGTAACTTTTCCGCCGGCATCATGCGTGCTCAACGAAATATTGACGGTATTGTAGACATTAAATATTTCCGGATGATGAACCTGCTCTTCGGCTTCGTATGAAATACGGGTAATAAAGCCCATCGCATCCCGAAAATTTTCAAAGGTGAATTCCTTGCTCACCTTGTCGTCCCTGTGCTCCCATCCGGGCAGGTCTTCTAATTGCTGTGTAATTTCATCGGTTGAAAGCGGATCAGCCATAATACTATCTGTTTTTGGGTTGTGATGCCAATTCATCGGTAACATCATACAATGTGGAAGTCCACTCCGGAAGTTCCCCGGTTCTGGCTGACTGTTTAATGGCCATTCTTTTTTCCTGGGAGGCCTGCAACAGACCGTTCACCTGGGCTTCGGAATATTGAGTGAAGTCAACGGGACGGATTCCGATCCAGAACATTAAAATGACCAGGGGCACCAATATCCCGATTTCCCGGGCATTCAAGTCTTGCAATTTCTCATTGACCTTGTGTTTCAGCGGTCCGAACATCACCCGCTGGTACATCCACAGCATATAGACCGCCGCCAGAATAACGCCGAGGGCCGCAAATACGACAAACGCATTTTGCGGGATCACCTCCGAATGAAAAGCGCCGTTCAAGATCAGGAATTCTCCTATAAAGCCGTTCAACCCGGGTAAGCCGATAGAGGCCAGCGTGGCAATCATGAACATGACCGCAAAAACGGGCAGAACTTTGGCAATGCCTCCGAAATCTTCAATCATGCGGGTGTGTCTTCGATCATAAATCATCCCTACAATCAGGAAGAGGGCGCCGGTAGAAATTCCGTGGTTGATCATCTGCAGCAGGGCGCCCTGCACACTGATGACGTTTACGGCGAACAAACCCAGTACGACAAACCCCAGGTGGCTTACGGAAGAGTAGGCGACCAGTTTCTTCACATCTTTCTGAACCATCGCCACCAGGGCCCCGTAGATAATACCGATGACCGCAAGCGCAGCCATATATGGAGCGAATTCAACAAATGCATTCGGGAAAATCGGCAGGCACACCCGAAGAAGCCCATAGGTCCCCATCTTCAGCATAATGGCTGCCAGTACCACCGACCCTGCCGTAGGGGCCTCCGTGTGGGCGTAGGGAAGCCAGGTATGAAAGGGGAACAGCGGTACTTTAATACAAAATGCCAACGCAAAAGCGGCAAACAGGTAGGTCTGCTCCACCAGCCCTATCTGATAGGCTCCACTTGAGAGAAACCGCCAGTCGGTGCTGAAGACATATCCCTGCAGGGACGAGCCGGCGTCGTAGCCAAGATAAATAAGTCCGACCAGCATGATGAGCGAGCCCACAAGGGTGTATACAAAAAACTTGACCGTGGCATGAATGCGCCCCTTCCCGCCCCAGATTCCGATGAGGAAATACATGGGAATGAGCGAAAGTTCAAAGAAGACGTAAAATACAATCAGGTCAAGTGAGGCGAATACGCCCATCGAAGCCGTCTGCAAGAGCAGCAGCATAGAATAATAGCCGGCCAGATGCTTTTTGATCGAATCCCAGGAAGAAAGAATAACGATGGGACCCATAAGAGTCGTAAGCATAAAAAGAAGAAGGCTTAGTCCGTCCAACCCGACCAGATACTTTATATCCATACCGGCCAGTACGGGCGAGCCTTCCGTCAGAAACTGGGCGGTCCCCGAATTGGTAATATCAAAGTTGAATATCAGCAGCAGCGACAACAGAAATGTAACGACTGTGGTGAGCAGACTAATCCATTTCGTCGCCTTGTCATTACGGGATACCAGGATGGCGGCAATACCGGCCAGCGGCAGATAAATACAAATGTTTAAAAGTAACTGCATGTTCACAATTTATTTACAGGATCAACAAGCTTAACACGAGAAGAACACCGATAACGAGCGCAAGGGCATAGCTGCTGGCCACCCCCGTTTGGAGATACCGGAATACACTACCAAATAAACGAACTATTCCTCCCACCGCATTTACGATTCCGTCTACAATCTTCATATCAAATTTGGCGAGCCCTTTGTCGGAAAAGCGAACCAGCGGGTGGACCACCAGTCCCTCGTAAAATTCATCGAGGCTGTATTTCTCTTTCCAGGTCTGGTACAGTGCGCCGAACCGGTCGGCCAGCAGGGCATCGGACTCCTCGGTGGCACCTCGGCCGTACAGGCGCCATGCGGCATACAATCCCCCCACGGCCACCAGGACCGAAACAATGAGCAGTATCCACTCAACAGCGTGCGAAAGCCCGAGTCCATAGTCTGCCGTAACCGTATACAGCCAGTTATGAAGCAGGTTTATATGTGCCTCTTCATGGGTAAATGTTGATACTAAAAAATTGGGTACGCCAATAAATCCTCCCACAATCGACAATCCACCGAGTGTCCACAGCGGAATCGTCATCGTTTGGGGACTTTCATGCAGGTGTTTTTCGGCTCCGGCCGCCTCTCTTATCTTGTCGGGCAGCTTAAACGATCCGTTAAACGTACCGAAGGTGAGTCTAAACATATAGAAAGCCGTAAGGAAGGCGGTAATGATGCCCACGCCCCAGAGCAAAAAGTAAAGGGGCCCCGCAAACTCGCCGAAGCCGGCGTTAAAGGTAAATGCCAAAATCTCATCCTTTGAGAAAAAGCCGGCCAGCGGGGGTATTCCGGCAATCGCCACCGTCGCAATCAGAAACGTCTTGTACGTCGAGGGCATATACTCTTTTAGCCCCCCCATAAACCGCATATCCTGGGGATCAAAATGAACATCCTTGCCCTCTTCGTGGAGGCCGTGTTCAACATGTTCCATGGCGTGGATGACCGAACCGGATCCGAGAAAAAGGCAGGCTTTGAAAAAGGCGTGAGTCACCACATGAAAGATAGCGGCGGTAAAGGCTCCCGAACCGAGAGCCAGAAACATGTATCCCAGCTGCGATACGGTGGAATAGGCCAGCACGCCCTTGATATCATTTTGCGTGAGTGCAATAGTGGCGGCGACAATCGCCGTAAGAGCTCCGATAGCGGCAATAATCATCATAATTTCCGGGGACGTCACAAACATCGGCGAAAGCCTGGAAATCAGGTAAATTCCGGAGGTAACCATGGTGGCCGCATGGATAAGCGCCGAAACCGACGTGGGACCCGCCATCGCATCCGGCAGCCAGACAAAAAGTGGGATTTGAGCGCTCTTCCCCGTAGCCCCGATAAACATCAGCAGGGCAATCCAGAAGGTGGCGTCCGCCGGAATAGCCCCCAGGTTGGCCAGGATGGTCTCAAAGCGCAGACTCCCGACAAACTGGAAGATCATGAATATTGCAATGAGAAAGGCAAAGTCGCCCACCCGGTTGTAGAGAAAAGCTTTCTTGGCCGCATCGGATTTCGCCATATCGGAATACCAGAACCCGATCAGCAGATAGGAACAAAGGCCCACTCCCTCCCATCCCAGGAACAGCAACAGCAAATTATCAGCCATCACAAGGTTGAGCATGGCAAAAATAAAGAGGTTCAGGTAGGCAAAAAACTTCCAATATCCCTCATCCTCCCACATATACCCAATGGAATAGAGATGGATCAGAAAACCGACTCCGGTTACCACCAGGGTCATGACCAGCGAAAGCTGGTCGATCTGGTAGGCAATATCCACGCTGAGAGAGCCGACTTCAATCCAGGTGAAAAGCTCGGCGAAAATGGGTGCTGATTCCTGCCCCATATTCATAAAGAAATAAACGGCTATAGCAAAAGGAATAAATACCGAAAGGTTTGCAATCGCGCCAATCAGGCTTTTTCGCCGGCGGAAAGATTCGGAGCTCAACCCTATTAACCCATTGACAAGAAAGCCCACCAGCGGAAGGATTATTATCAAACTTGTAAGCGTAGTAGCAGAATCCATTTAAAAGATATTTCAGTATTGTATCCTTACAAAATTTCAGGCCCAAAAGTAGCCAATACCCCTCATTTTCCCAAGGGAAATTATCAGAGGGCAAAGATACAAAAAAGTAAGTGAAGGTAAAGCACAGGATGTGCAATTATTTGATAATTGCACATATTTAGTTGCTTTCTAAATTAGCAGTTTCATGCATTTTAATATCGAGGCCTTTTGTATGACACCCTACTATGGACTGCTCCCCACTAATTCGCAGTGTGTTTCAACAGCTCTGGCGGAGTAACCGCGAGTTGATTTCTGTCGGCGTCTTTCCAAAAAGAAAAAGCAGTTTCGTTTTCTAATTTTAGTCGACTTTTCTTACTTTTTCTCCCCGCAAATTGCGGTAGGCAGATCAATTAAATTAATTAAGTTTTGTTAAATCTGTTTTGCAACCTATTATTTCTATTTTAGGTTTAAGTTAGATTTTGTATGTTTAGCGACTATTTATGATCATTAGGAACATAATGACCCCGGAACCTTGAAGACTCTGTCCCTGCGAAATTTTGTTGTATCATTCATCACGCTGATGGCTTTTTGGTACATTATGAGCGGGTTTTTTGATCCCATTCACAGTCTTATGGGGATTGCCAGTGTTGCCTTAGTCATGGCCCTTAACTACCGGCTGCGCAAACACAAGTATTTTGAGGATGAAGTAGACGTATTGGATGCATTGCGATACGGGCGCCTTCTCTATTATTTAATATGGATGTTCGGGCAAATTATCGCCTCGGGCATACAGGTCGCACGTGTTATTCTTACCCCCTCGCTGCCGGTCAAACAGAATATGGTACGCTTTAAAGTGGACCTGCCCAGCGCCCATGCCAAAATGATTTTAGGTAATTCCATTACCCTCACGCCCGGCACGCTTACGGTGGACATACATGAAGACGAATTTCTCGTCCATTCCATCGACCCCAGAGCCTATGAGGGCATTATCAATGACAAAATGCCTCAGGAAGTGCTCAAGCTTTTTACCCAAAAGATGCACCCGGTCGTCTCGGATGTCGAAATTATATCAGATAACAAAAATCTGTAATGCATACTTTTTTCTTATACAGTGCCGTAGTATTAACGGCCATTATTGCGATTCCGGCCTATCGTGTTATCAAAGGGCCTACGGTATTCGATCGCCTGATCGGTACGAATGCCATAGCGACGAAAACCATTGCCCTGATTTGCCTGATCGGATACCTCTTCGGCCGAATCGATATGTTTATTGATATTACGCTTGCTTACGCCATCCTGGGGTTTATAGGGTCCCTGACCATTGCCAAGTATTTTGCTGCGGTGGAGGTGCGATATGATGACTGATATTCAGCTTGTTTTTACGATCTTCTTCGTTATTGCGGGGATATTTTTCCTGCTGGTGGGCAGTATCGGCACAATACGCCTACCCGATTTTTACTCCCGAACGCATGCAACCAGTAAAAGTGACACGCTGGGACTTTTACTGATTATTACGGGTCTTATTATCTATGAAGGATTTAATGTCAATAGTCTCAAGCTGTTTTTGATCTTATTGTTTATTGCGCTGTCAAATCCAATAGGTTCACATGCTTTGGCCCGTGCTGCATACGAGGCGAATCTCAAGCCATTATTCAAAAAAACCGATAATGAAAAGGGGAACCAAGCCTGATGTACTGGGAATTTGAACTCATATTATTTTTCTTTTTGCTCACTACGGCCATTATCGCCCTCGAATCGGATGACCTGCTTGTTGCAGTCGTTATGCTTACGATCTTTAGCTTTTTAAATGCCCTGTTGTTTACAACCATGGGGGCTGTGGATGTCGGCTTTACAGAGGCCGTCGTCGGGGCCGGTGTCACGGGTATTCTGCTTGTTGTCGCTATCTACCAAACCACATATAAGACCTTAGATTGAAGAACTACATCCAATTTTTTCTGATCATTTGCTTTACGGGCCTGCTGCTTTTTGCGGCCATGGACTTGCCCTATCGCGGTGATGCCGACAATCAGATGAACCGGGAAACAAGTATTACGGGCACGAAAGTACCGGGAAATTATTATGTGCAGGAGGCTTATAACGACGCCCATACCAACAATATGGTCACGGTCGTACTGGGCGATTACCGCAGTATTGATACGCTTGGGGAACAAATTGTAATATTTACGGCAGGCATGATCTGCTTTCTGCTGTTGAGAAAACATGAGCATGAGGAGGAGGAATGAAAAAGCGCGTTGCAAGTCCCATTGTTTTATTAGGCTCCCGGCTATTGAGTCCCTATATCATGCTGTTTGGGCTGTATGTGATCTTTCACGGCCACTACAGCCCGGGCGGTGGTTTCCAGGGCGGCACTCTTCTGGCGGCATCGCTGCTCCTGATCCGCATTTCCAGCGGACGTCGTATTTCACGCATCCAGTTCAGCGACTATCTCACCACGCCACTGGCGGTCATCGGGGTACTGATCTATTTTGGTACGGGGCTGACGGCCCTCCTGGCGGGCGGTTATTTTCTTGACTACGGACAGCTTCCCATCCCGGGACTTGATGCTCCGGATCTGCGTTACTGGGGAATTTTAATTATTGAACTGGGTATAGGACTGACCGTCATGGCGGTACTCGTATCCATTTTTGACGATATGATCAGGGGGGAAGATTGATGGTTGATTTTCTATTGGGGCATTATGCGTACTGGTTTACCATTATCTTGTTGGCTATCGGGCTCTACGGGATGCTTATCAAGGATAATCTTGTCAAAAAGACGATCGGGCTCTCCATCTTCCAGACCGGAGTTATCTTGTTTTTTGTCTCGGTAGCAGCCAAATGGGACGCTACCGTTCCCGTTAAAAGCGATGAATTCCCGGTCACGGAGGTCGCCCACTACATGAATCCCCTTCCCCATACCCTCATGCTTACGGCTATCGTGGTGGGAGTCGCAACCCTGGGCGTCGCATTTGCCCTGCTTATTACCATCTACAACCGCTATGAGACCCTGAACGAACGAGAACTGTTAGATAAGATTCAATGATCGGATCAGATATACCGGCTTTAATTCCCATGACGTTTCTGGCTTTTGCTGTCCTTATTCCCCTGTTGGGGCTGTGGAAAAGGCATCTGTCGTACTACTGGGCCGTATTGGGTGCGGCCATAGCTACGGGGTTTTCTGTTGCCGGCTTTTATAACTACGTTACCGGCGGCGAAACCATCCGCTATTTTTTCGGAGGCTGGGAGCCGCCGGTCGGAATTGAATTCGTCTACGACGGACTTTCCGGGTTTATCGTGCTGGTTATTAATGCTATTGCTCTTTTTGTGCTGATCCATTCCCGCATGATCGGCAAAAAAGAGTTTCCGGGCAAAGTAACAGGCTATTATTCGGTCGCCATGCTGCTGATGCTGGGCTTCAACGGCATGGTACTGACGGGCGATCTGTTTAACCTGTACGTCTTTCTTGAAATTTCTTCACTGGCCAGCTACGCCCTCATCGGCATCGGTGAGAAAAGAGCTCCCTATGCGGCCTTCCGTTACCTGATCATCGGTACGGTGGGCGGGTCGCTCTACTTGTTGGGCGTCGGGTTTCTGTACACCGTAACGGGTACGCTCAACATCATCGATATGACGGCGATGCTGCCGGAGGTTATTGACAATTCTGCGGTCATCACCGCCCTGGTACTGATGATCGCCGGTATCGGGGTCAAAGCAGCGCTCTTCCCCCTGCATGGGTGGTTGCCCGACTCCTACAGCTATGCCTCTTCGACCTCTTCAGCTCTTATAGCTCCTATCGGTACAAAAGTGGCGGCTTATGTTCTGCTACGGATCGTACTCTATCTGTTCGGGGTCGACATCGTTGATACCGCGATCCCTGTTACCGACATTGTTGGCGTACTGGCCGGAATCGGTATTCTGTATGGATCGGTGATGGCCATTGCCCAGAGCGATCTCAAGAGAATGCTCGCCTACAGCAGTGTCTCTCAAATCGGATACATTATCATGGGGATCAGCCTTGCCAATCCCTTTGGTTTTATCGGTGCCGTACTGCATGTGCTCAATCACGCCCTGATGAAAGCCTGCCTCTTTTTGGTTTCGGGAAACCTGCGTCTGAAAGAGGGGCATACGGATATTACGAAATTCGACGACAGTTACCGGAAGAAGTATCCGTGGACGATGGTGGCTTTTACGACAGCCGCCCTGTCCATGGTAGGCCTGCCGCCGCTGGCCGGATTTTTCAGCAAGTGGTATCTGGCACTCGGAACCATAGAAAACAGCAACTGGCTGCTGTTATCGGTTATCCTGATAAGTTCACTGCTCAATGCCGTGTACTTTTTCCGTATTCTCGAGAAGGTATACCTGCGTGATCCCGAGTCGACGGATGAGAAGACCGGTATTATTTCATCCCTGGCTACCAACGAAGTTAAACCGTCTATGCTTTGGACCACCTCCATCATTGCATTCGGTATTTTGGCCGTCGGCCTGCTCAATGCATTTATCGTTTCGGCCATCGTAACGATGTTTCCCGCTGGATTATAAACCAAGAAATTAATCTTTGTAATGGAGCTTACTTTTGTCCCTTTATATGCTGTACTCGTATCGCTGGCCGCGGTACCGTTTATCCTGCTGAGTTCCGGCAAACCCAACCTGCGTGAATTCTGGACCATCCTGGCCGGCGTTATTAAGTTTTTGCTGGTCTTGACGCTCATCCCCGCTGCTTTAGAGGGACGTACCATCGAACTGACTCTTTTTGAAATTGCCCCGAATCTGCCCATTGAACTGCACGCCGACCCGTTCGGGGTGTATTTTGCTATCGTTGCATCCGGCTTGTGGATTTTCACTTCCTTCTATTCCATCGGGTATATGCGGGGACACAAGGAGAAGAAACAGACCCGCTATTTTGCCAGCTTTGCCGTATGCCTGTCGTCTACGATCGGGATCGCTTTCTCGGGAAACCTCCTGACTTTCCTTCTCTTTTACGAAATGCTGACCATTGCGACCTATCCACTGGTAATACACAGTGAAAATAAAGAGGCCATCCGCGCCGGTCGCAAATATTTGGCCTATACCCTTACGGCGGGACTTTTGCTCATTGCCGCGGTGGGGATTACCTATTCCCTTACCGGCTCTCTTGATTTCCAACCCGGCGGTATTTTTGGAGATGTAGATCTCAGCAATACCATGGCAGTCTCCCTGTTTCTGCTTTACTTGGGTGGGGTGGGCGTCAAAGCCGGCATCATGCCTATCCACAGCTGGCTGCCGTCTGCGATGGCGGCCCCCACCCCGGTAAGTGCTCTTTTGCACGCGGTAGCAGTTGTAAAATCGGGAGTGTTCGGCATCATTCGGGTCGTTCACTATGTGTTCGGACCGGAGGTAATGGGCAACTTCGGGTTAAACGAAATTCTTATGGTCATAGCAGGGGTTACCATTATTGTAGCTTCTCTGCTGGCCTTTGCCCAGGACAACCTGAAAAGACGGCTGGCTTATTCGACCGTGGGACACCTTTCCTATATCGTACTGGGAGCGGCCCTGCTCACTCCATTGGGACTTACGGGCAGTATCATGCACATTTCGGCCCATGCCACGATGAAGATTACCCTTTTCTTCTGTGCGGGTGCAATTATGGTAAACCTTCATAAAAAGAACATCAGCGACCTGAATGGGATTGCCAGCGTTATGCCCTGGACCATGGGTGCATTTGTTATTGGTTCGATGGGACTTGCCGGACTTCCTCCCATAAATGGTTTTGTAAGCAAGTGGTTCCTGGGGGCCGGCGTACTGGAAGGGGGTATGATGCTCCCGCTGATAATTCTTATTATAAGCGGATTGCTTAATGTGGGATATTTCTTCCCCATCATACACCGTGCTTATTTCAGGAAAGGCGGGAAGGAGCTGGAGGGACATACGGAGGCCTCCCCCTTTATGGTCGTCCCTATTGTGATAACAGCAACAGCTTCTGTTGTTTTTGGCCTCTTCCCGGATCTCTTTTTTCACTTTTTCGAGCTGGCATCCGGTATAGCTGAAACTGTTTTTAAAACTCTGTAACGCTATGAAGAAATGGCATTGGATATTACTTGGGATTCTGGCAGTGATAAGCCTCATTGTTGAATTCACTATGGTAGAACACCACGGAGATCACTGGTGGAGCCATATTCCCGCTTTTTACATCATCCTGGGATTTGTTGGTTCTGCCGTTCTCATATTTCTCTCCCGGTGGCTGGGAAAATTAATCCTCTTAAGCGACGAAGATTACTATGACCGTTGAAATTTTTATTATACCGGCCGTCATTCTAATTGCCGGAGCATTTATGCTGCCGTTA
>NZ_JBEPWZ010000091.1:0-10387 GCF_041642155.1 Fodinibius sp. | reverse complement strand
TATCCCGATCGTACGACGCTGGATGTGCCGCGAATCAATTGGCAGCAGGCGTTTGATCTGACCTTTGAGCCGGTGGATTATGACCGGTTTCCCTGTTTGGGATTGGCGCTGGAGGCGGCACGTCAGGGGGGGGTGGCCCCGGCTATCCTGAATGCAGCCAACGAGGTAGCGGTGGCTCGATTTCTAAATGAAGAAATAACGTATATTCAAATCCCGATAATTATTGAAAGCTGTTTGGAACGGCTAAATAATTCAGGAACAGTTTCGTTAGATACGTTAAAGAAAATTGATGAACAGGCCAGGAATATGGCCCGAATTATTTAAATAGCACAGACACGTTTCATGGAATGGATTTTAGGTTTATTATCAACACTTGCCATATTTGCAGCCGCGCTGCTTATCCTGGTCTTCTTTCACGAGCTGGGACATTTTTTAGCAGCTAAGTTCTTCGGCATGCGCGTAGAACGCTTTTCGGTGGGATTCCCCCCCCGTATCTTTGGAATTAAAAAGGGCGAAACGGACTACTGTATCGGAGCGACCCCGCTTGGAGGATACGTGAAGATTTCCGGGATGATTGATGAAAGCATGGATACCGATCATCTCGACGAAGAGCCCAAGCCCTGGGAATTTCGCAGCAAACCGGTATGGCAGCGTATTGTAGTGATTACAGCCGGCGTCATCTTTAATATGATTTTGGCTGTTATTATTTATGCGGGCATGACGTACAGCACAGGGGAGACGAAAGTGCAGCTGGACAGTGTCGACAATATTTACGTGAGTGAAGGTTCGCTGGCGGACCGGGTTGGGTTTCAGACCGGCGACCGGTTGGTCGGGGTGAATGGGCAAGAGGTGTCGTATTTTAATGAGCTTTTTGCCCCTGAAATCATGACCTCTTCTACATTGAGCTACACCGTGATGCGCGATGACCGGCAGGCGACGGTTACGGTGGCCGACAGCCTGTTGAATGATATCGGACGGGAAGGCCTCATCAATTTGTCCAATGCCATGCCCAGCAGCATCAGCAGGGTACAGCCCGGAAGTCCGGCAGAGGAAGCCGGTCTGGAGGGGGGGGACATTATCACGTCTATCAACGATCGGGAAGTCAGCTATTGGGCGCAGGCGGTTGAGCTGATAAGTACGGCCGATGATTCCATTTCCTTGACCGTGAACCGAGAAGGCGAAACCCTTGCTTATACCATTATGCCGAATGCAAATAATAAATTGGGTATCTATGCGCCGGAACCGGATAGTGTATTTGAAATTGATCGTTTTAAGTACGGCCTCTTTGAATCCTTGAATATAGGTGTTCAGCGGTCAAATGCCACCCTGACCGGCATTATACAGGGCTTTAGCAAAATGTTTTCCGGGGATATTGCAGTCAGGGAAAGCCTCGGGGGACCCGTAGCCATTGCGAATGTGACCAAGCAAGCCACCGACCAGGGGGGATGGATTGGCTTTTGGAACATCACCGCTTTTCTGAGTGTTACACTGGCCATCATGAATATCCTCCCCATTCCGGTTTTGGATGGCGGTCATTTGATGTTCTTAATCTATGAAGGGATCACCCGTCGCGAACCCTCGCCGAAAGTGCGGATGTGGCTTCAGCAAATAGGATTTTTGCTTATTATCGCGCTCTTTATTTTTGTGACCTTTAACGATATTCTCAGGCAGTTTGGGTAAAGATATGCTTGCACGCGAGGGATATTCCAACATATTTGCAGCCGTACTCTTTGCACTCCTGGCAAGCCTGGGAGCATATTTCCTGAACCACTGGATTTCCAATATTATTTACGGGGCGATGGCTCTGCTGGTCCTTTTTATGCTCTATTTCTTTCGCGACCCGGATCGTGACATCACCCCCGGGGATAACCTGGTGCTGTCCCCGGCAGATGGCAATATAGTACTCGTGAAGAACGTGGAAGAAGAGAAGTATATTAAAGGAATGGCAATACAAATAAGCATCTTCCTCTCCCCGCTCGACGTACATGTGAACCGGCTGCCCGTAGGCGGACAGCTGGAATACCTGGAATATCATCCGGGCGCATATTTGATGGCCTGGGACGACAGGGCGTCGGAGATGAATGAGCGGGCTGACTTCGGCATACGGCATAAAAGCGGCATGAAAATATTTTTTCGGCAAATAACCGGGTTTTTAGCTCGTCGTATTGTCTACCATATCCAAAAAGGAGACCAACTTGCAGCCGGTGAACGCTTCGGGATGATGAAATTCGGCTCAAGAATGGATATACTTGTCCCGGTTGACGCAGAAATAAACGTATCGGAAGGAGAAAAAGCCGTGGCCGGAAAGACAATTTTAGCTACGATAACTTCTTGAAATGAAATATCCCATACAAAAATGGAAGCGATTTCGGCGCCGCAGGAAGCGGGAGAAAGACGGACGCCCCCGCAAACAAATACCCCGTATCGTTGTTCCCAGCTTCTTTACGCTGATGAATCTTTTTTGTGGTTTTCTGGCTATCATCAGTATCTCGGAGGGAAGATTGTTTTTTGGGGCCTGGCTTATCGTTTTTGCCGGACTTTTCGATGCGCTGGATGGTTTTATGGCCCGCCTTTCCAATGCTACCAGCCAGTTCGGTATTGAGCTCGATTCAATCAGCGACGTGGTTTCTTTTGGTGTGGCGCCGGGCTTTTTGCTGTATACCTTTGGACTGGGAGAGATGCCCTTTGTGGGAATAATTCTCAGCGCTCTGCCCCCGCTTTGCGGGGCGGTGAGGCTGGCACGATACAACGTGGACGTCCAGGAAAGTCCTGACGACTTTTTCAGGGGACTGCCGATACCGTCCCAGGCAATTATGATCGCCGCTTTTTATCTTACCTTCTATAACCGGCTGGACCTGTTTGCGGATTTTAAATACGGTCCCAATACTGTGATCGTGCCCCTGATCGTTCTGCTGTCGTTTTTGATGGTAAGCACCATTCCATTTGATAAAATTCCCAGCTTTGACAGGCAATCCATCAAAAAGCATAAAGGAAAAATCGCACTGTTTGTGTTTTATGGCATACTCATCCTGTTATTCCAGGAAATCGGACTGATGATGGTTTTCTCCGCCTTTATACTGAAGGGGGTCATTATCGGGGGGATCCTGTTTTTCAAGGAAGCGTACGGGTAAGCCCAAAAATTAAATTTCATACACGTAAACTGCGGCATGTAACGGCTGGACGGTCGTTTTTTGCTGCTTCATGACTTCCTGGCTTTAGTGGTTCCTCATTCCGCCGTGGCGGGAATACCCCGGTTTTCTCTGGTGGTGTTATTCTTTTTTGCTTTTAGCGGATGCGCACATTATATTCCGATCGTAATGAAAAAAACAGCTCATAATAACAGCAATTGGTGGTGGCCTGTGATGAAAAACATACAGGCAGTGGCAGGATTATGAGTTAGTTTTATAAGAAAGCTTTTTGAGAACCCACTGCAGGTAAACTGGAGTGGGTTTTTTATTTGGACATTATTTTGGTGTAGAGGAAAGAAGATATGCAACTTGATGAGTTTAAACAGTTAGCGAAGGAATTTACGGCGGTTCCCATATACCGGCCTCTTATGGCGGATATACTGACCCCGGTATCGTTGTTTCTGAAGTTGAGGGAGCAGAGCCGGTATCCCTTTCTGCTGGAATCAGTGGAAGGAGGGGAGCAGCTTGCCCGCTATTCTTTTTTGGGGCGCAATCCATACCAGGTATTGAAATACGAGGAGCAGGAGGTGTCTCTCCGGAAGGGCGATGAGGTCACGATCCTGGACCAGCCCTATTTTGAAGCCCTGGAAGAGCTGACGACGCAGCACAGCGAGCCCAAACTCCCGAACCTGCCGCGGCTGACGGGGGGTGCCGTGGGCTTTTCCTCTTACGATACCGTGCGGGAGGTGGAAGAGCTGCCCCGGGCGCCGGAAGCCGATGTCGAGATACCGGAGGCGATTTGGGCTTTTTACGATGAGATTTTTGCTTTTGATCATGTCAAACAGCAGGTTATCATCATAAAAACGGTGTTTGTCGACAATGAAGCAGAAAATGACGATCAATACCACCAGGCACAGCAACGACTCGATGAGCTTGAAGCTCTGGTCCGCCAGCCCAATCCGGTATCGGATTACTCTTTTTCGATAGACCCGGAAAGTCTGACGAGCAATATCGAGCAATCGGCCTTTGAGTCGATGGTCCGAACGGCCAAGGACTATGTCTACGAAGGGGATATCTTCCAGGTGGTTCTCTCCCAGCGTTTTGAATGCGACTTTGAGGGCGACCGGTTTATGCTGTACCGGGCCCTGCGGATGGTCAACCCGTCTCCCTATCTTTTTTTCCTGGATTTCGAAGATTTTGCCCTCGTAGGCTCCTCTCCCGAAGTGTTGGTGAGGGTGCAGGACAACACGGCCCAGCTGCTGCCCATCGCGGGAACGCGTCCCCGCGGCGATACCGAAGAACAGGACCGGGCCCTGGAAGAGGAGCTGAAAAACGATCCCAAGGAGATCGCCGAGCACGTTATGCTGGTCGACCTGGGACGCAATGACTTGTCCCGGGTATGCCAGCCGGGCACGGTCAGGCCCGTGCGGGAGCAGGCCATTGAGCGGTACTCTCACGTCATGCATATCGTTTCGGATGTAAAAGGACAGCTGGCCGAAGGTCAGACGTCCGTCGATGCGCTTATGCAGTGCTTCCCGGCCGGCACCGTGAGCGGTGCCCCCAAAATCCGGGCGATGGAAATTATCGATGAACTCGAGCCCACCCGGCGGGGGCCTTACGCCGGTGCGGTGGGTTATTTTGATTTTTCGGGGAATATGGATACCTGTATTGTTATCCGCACCATGTTGGTAACGGATTCCAAGGTCTATATTCAGGCCGGAGCGGGCATTGTAGCCGACAGTGACCCGGAGAAAGAGTATATTGAGACGAAGGACAAGGCCGGCGCGCTGGTGGAGGCTCTCAGTGTGGCGCTGACGATCAGGGCAAATGACAGCACCTGATTTCAGGTTCAGCGATATGTTTAGAAGGAAGAAGTAAACGCTCAATTTCGCAGTCCTTTGCGACTGCACTCAAATTTGAGCTATACGTAATGTTCGATATGCCAAACAATATTAATAGCTTAATCTTTAATTTTTGCTATTTCATAATTAATACGGGTTAAGCATGTATGAGAATGTTGAATACGTGAAAATGCAGATATTAGCCAAAAGAACGATTTTGCAAAGCACTCTAAATTGTAATGTTAATCCGAGCACTTATTGATCGATGAAAACTATCTTATCCGGCATTCAGTCATCCGGCAAACTACATCTTGGCAACTACTTCGGGGCGCTGCGTCAGCACATCCAAATGCAGGAAAAAGGAGACGCCTTTTATTTTATAGCCAATTATCATTCCATGACGTCTATTGACGACGGAGAAGAAATCTATCAGAATACGATTGACATCGCCCTCGACTACCTGGCACTGGGACTTGATCCCCACAAATCCACCTTTTTTGTCCAAAGTGACGTACCCCAGGTCACCGAGCTGGCCTGGATGCTGAGCACCTTCTGCCCCGTCAGCATGATGGAAAAAGCAGTGGCCTATAAAGATAAGGTAGCCCAGGGGGTGACGCCCAACATCGGGCTCTTCACGTATCCTATCTTGCAGGCTGCTGATATCCTGATTTATAACTCGGATGTGGTGCCCGTGGGGCAGGATCAGAAGCAAAATATCGAAATTTGCCGCGACCTGGCCGGCAGGTTTAATCACAATTACGGGGATGAATTCTTGAAGCTCCCGGAAGAGTATATTGTCAAATCAGTGGCCGTGGTACCCGGCATAGATGGACGAAAGATGAGTAAGTCGTACGGTAATACCATCGGCATTTTTGATGAAGGCAATGTGCTCAAAAAGAAAGTGATGTCCATTGAAACCGATTCCACCCCGCTTGATGAACCCAAGGACCCGGAACGTTGTAACGTCTTCGCCCTTATCAAGCTGTTTGCCGGTGAAGACAAGCAGCGGGAGATCGCCGAAAAATACCGTGCCGGCGGTTATGGCTACGGGCACGCCAAAAATGAATTACTGGATATGATCAAGGTTTACTTTGCCGAGGCGCGAGCGAAGCGAAAGGAGCTGGCCCGGGATATTGACACCGTGCGGGATATTTTATCAGCGGGCGGGAAAAAAGCCCGGGCCCGGGCTGAATCCGTGATGGAACCGATCCGGGAGGCAGCCGGTGTGTTTAAAAGTTATGGATTTAATGAATGAGGAAAAAAATATGATCTTAATCATCGACAACTATGATTCATTCACCTACAACCTGGTGGATATCCTTGCGCAGCATACCGGGCAGTACAAAGTGATCAGAAATGATGCGCTTACCCTGGATGAGGTGCGTGCGTTAAACCCCGATAAAATACTTATTTCCCCGGGACCCGGACGGCCGGCTGATGCGGGGATCACGGAGCCGGTCATCAGGGAACTGGGTTCCCACACCCCCATTTTGGGTGTTTGCCTGGGACTCCAGGCCATCGGCGAGGTGTACGGAGGGAACGTGATCCACGCTCCGAAACTAATGCACGGCAAAACCTCGACCATTCGACATGACGGGCGCTCTGTCTTCCGCGGCATCCCCAATAATTTTACGGCCACCCGTTACCACTCATTGATTCTCGACCCGGAACAGATTCCCGATGAACTGGAGGTGACCGCCCACAGCGATGACGGCGTGATTATGGGGATTCGGCACAGAGCCTATCCCGTTGAAGGAATTCAGTTCCACCCGGAAAGCATACTGACCGTCGAGGGACCGGATATCATTAAAAACTGGCTGGAGCTGGATAAGCAACCAAAAACAGGATAAAATAAATATTCGAATTAGGTTTAGAATCTTGGAAAAACCAGTCCCGAAGCATCGGGAAACAGCAAAACCTGAGTGCATTCGACACCACAGCAAATAAGGCATATTTGAGGATTTTGAGTTTGCTAAAATACAGAGATTGGCTAAAAGAACAGTTGGGCAAAGCGCTCTTTTAATTTAATTTACTAATATACAGTTAATTTACTAATACACAGCAACTTATGGAATTTATAGAAGTGCTAAACAAGCTGGTGAATCACGGCGATTTATCCCTTGATGAGGCCCGGCACGCCCTTGAGTTAATCATTTCCGGGGAGGTTGAGGATGAGCGTATCGCTGCGTTTCTGACAGCGATGCGGATGAAGGGGGAGACCATAGAGGAGCTTACGGCTTTTGTCGAAGTCATGCGTGAGGCTGCCATCAAGCCACAGGTAGAAACGAAGGGGGCCGTGGATTTGTGCGGGACCGGCGGTGATAGTTCGGGGACTTTCAATATTTCGACCGCTTCCATGTTTATCGTTGCCGGGGCCGGGGTGCCGGTGCTGAAACACGGGAACAGAAGCGTATCGAGCAAATGCGGCAGCGCCGATGTACTGGAGGCCCTGGGCGGGGTTGTTGATCTTCATAAGGAGCAGGTGGAATGGGTTTTTGAACAGACGGGCATGGTCTTTATGTTTGCCCCCAATTTCCACCCGGCGATGAAACATGTGATGAAGGCCCGGCGCACGGTGGGCATTCGCACCTTCTTTAATATTCTGGGTCCGCTATTAAATCCGGCTTCCGTAAAACGCCAGGTCATCGGTGCCTACAGTAGAGATATTGCGCGAAAGATCGCCCGGATTATGACCAACCTGGATACGGAATTTGCGTATACCCTGAATGCACACGACGGGCTGGATGAAGTGAGTCTGAGTGCCCAGACCGAAATCTTCGAGTTGAACAATCGAATGATGAAAGAGTCGACCACGTTTGATCCCCGTTCGCTCGACTTCGAGTGGGCGGAACTTGAAGAACTGCAGGGAGGGGATGTCGGCTTTAATGCGGATATTATCCGTTCTATTTTAGCTAACAAAGCAAAGAAACCACATCAGGATATCACGCTTTTAAATGCCGCTTTTGGTATTCATGTCTCCGGAAAAACCGAATATCTCACTGATGCCAAGGAACTTGCGAAGGATAGCTTGAAATCAGGTGAGGCCCGGAAAGCCCTTGACCGATTTGTGGAAGCAACAAACGAAGCAGCAGAGAACTAACACTACAGACGATGGCAACCATACTTGACGAAATCGTAGAGCAGACCGCCCGGGATTTACAAAAACGGAAGCAGAAAATAACGCTTAAGGACCTGGAATCACATGAACGGTACGAGCAGCGGGCACGGGACTTCAAAAAGGCTCTCGCAGACTCTCCCGACGTTGCAATCATTGCTGAAATCAAGAAGGCTTCGCCCTCGAAGGGACTGATACGAAAGAATTTTGATCCCCGTAAAATTGCCGGCCAGTACCAGGAGGGGGGAGCCTCGGCTATTTCAGTGCTGACCGACCAGCCGGCTTTCAAAGGTCGGCTGGAATATCTGGAAATAGCTTCTAAAGAAGTTTCTATCCCATTGTTGCGCAAGGATTTTATTATTGATCCATACCAAATAAAAGAAGCCAAGGCCTATGGAGCTGATGCCGTACTGTTAATCGTGGCGATCACCGAGGGACAACAGCTTAGTGAGCTGCTTCATGCTGCCGAGGAGTTTGGAATCCAGGCGCTGGTCGAATGCTATTCGGAGAAGGATATTGAAAATGTTACTTTTGACCGGGTTGACATTCTGGGCGTCAATAACCGTGATCTCCGTACGTTTGAAGTAGATCTGCACCGCGGGGTGGCCTTGTTGCAGCGCGCTCCGGAAGAAACGGTGCTGGTCTCTGAAAGCGGATTAAGTTCGGCAGAGGATTTACGTTATTTATATGAGGAGAAGATTCATGCGGCCCTGATCGGAGAACATTTTATGCGCCAGCCCGATCCCGGACGGGCGGTGCGTGCGATGAAGAAAGAGCTCAGGGAACAAATCGAAAACGTATAGTGAACCGATGTTTGCAGATACTGAAGAACGATCAAAAGTAAAAATATGTGGCATTACCCGCCTGGAGGACGCGCGGTTTGTGTCGGGCGCCCTGGCCGACTATCTGGGTTTTATCTTTTATGAAGACAGTGCGCGTTATATTACGCCGGCCGAGGCGGGGGCCATTATCAACTGGGTAGAGGGACCGAAATGTGCGGGGGTCTTTGTAAATCAGCCGCTCGATGATGTCAATATGATTGCCCGGCAAACAGGGATCGACTACGTGCAGCTGCATGGCAGGGAAAATCCGGATTACTGTCACCTGGTGGACAAGCCGGTCATCAAGGCGATCCATATTCGGCAACGGGACCGTCAGGCGGACATCGAATCGCGTATCCGGCCATATCTTGACAGTGTGGATTTCCTGCTGTTTGATACCAAAATTGAAGGACAGTGGGGCGGGACGGGAGAAGTATTTGACTGGAGCCTGCTCGACAAAATCACTCAACAGGTGCCTTTTTTCCTGTCCGGGGGACTCCATTCGGGGAATGTTCGCCAGGCGTGCAAACGGGTGCATCCCTATGGGGTTGATCTTGCCAGTGGCGTGGAGAGCGAGCCGGGTGTCAAGGATTTTGATAAAATCGAAACCTTTATGAATGAGATGCGCGCCATTTGGGAACAGCAGGAGAGGGGCGAATTATAATTACGTTTAATTTAGATTCAAGAAACCAAAAGAAATGACATACAATTTACCAACAAAGAAAGGGTATTTCGGAAACTACGGCGGGAAATTTGTGCCTGAGATTTTAATACCGGTATTGGAGGAGCTGGAAAAAGCTTATGATGCGGCCTGGCAGGATGAAGAGTTCCAAAAAGACTACCTTGACCTGTTAGGCGATTATGTGGGACGTCCGACCAAGCTGACCTTTGCCAACCGGTTGAGCGAGCATTACGGGAAGGCCAGAATTTACCTGAAACGGGAAGATCTCTGTCATACGGGAGCTCACAAAATCAATAATGCTATCGGCCAGATATTGCTGGCCCGCCGGATGGGCAAGCAGCGCATCATCGCCGAGACCGGAGCGGGTCAGCATGGCGTGGCTACGGCCACAGCCTGTGCCAAATTCGGTGTGGACTGTATTGTGTATATGGGCACCGAGGATATGGAGCGGCAGAAATTGAATGTCGAACGCATGCAGCTGCTGGGCGCGGAAGTACGTCCCGTGGAAAGTGGTTCCAAAACGCTGAAAGATGCCACCAACGAGGCGATAAGAGATTGGGTCACGAATGTAGAAGATACGTTTTATATCATCGGCTCGGCGGTGGGCCCGCATCCCTACCCCAGGATGGTGCGCAATTTCCAGCGTATTATCGGCGATGAGACCAGGAAACAGCTCATGGAAGCTGAAGGAGAGGGAACGCTGCCGGATTACCTGCTGGCCTGTGTGGGCGGGGGATCCAACGCAATAGGCATATTCTATCCCTTTATTGACGATGAATCCGTTAAAATGTACGGGCTGG
>NZ_JBEPWZ010000090.1:0-10437 GCF_041642155.1 Fodinibius sp. | reverse complement strand
CAGGGGTAGAGAAGACAAATCCATTTCGCCGTAAAGCGAAAGGAGGAACTGACTGCATGCATTGAGGGTGATATACCCAACGGCAATTAGAAAAGCTACCGTCAAATATTGTTTTATTTCCTTCATGTGAGCGGCGTACAGCACCAGCGGGACCGTCAGAAAGGCCAGTATATAAGCGGGGGTTGTTCCCTGTATCGAAGGAAAAATAAGAACGGAGGTAACCGGCAACACGAGCGCCCAGCACTTGAAGAAGCGGTCTATGAGCGTGCGTCCTGCCATAGCATGCCGATATGTGGCGACAACATCGTTCATGCTGCTCCGGACGGTTTGGAAGTTGTCAGATCCAGCAGCTGTAGGGTAATGGACCGCCAGGAATGCTTGCCAGCGCTCTCCTTTGCCAGGACAGCAAGCGTATCTTTGTGATCCAGGCAATACATGATTTGTTCATGGAAATGTTGGGGATCTTTTGCAAAGGTAATAAAATGTTCATTTCTATTTTTAAGTTCCCGCAAAGGTGTACTTACGACAGGCAAGCCCGAGAGGCCATACTCATATATTTTCATAGGCGACCGGGCGTGATTGGCATCCGTCAACTTAAGGGGGAGAATGCCTATATCCGCATGCTGCATATATGCAGGTATCTGCGCGTAAGGTTTGGGTCCCAATACCGTGATGTTTTCAATGTCGTCCGGGATACTGTTTTTGCTCCCGGGCCCTACGATCATGTAATGAAGATTGGGGCTTTGCCGGGCTGTCTCAATCAACAGTTGATGATCAAAACGCTGATCGAGACTGCCTACATACAAAATAATGGGAGCTGAAATCATGGCATATTCATCCGGCTCTTGATGGCGGCCGGTAAAATGGGAGGCTTCCACACCGTTGCGTAGTATGGAAGATTCTACGCCATACCGTTCCCAAAAGAGTTGTTTCAGAGGTTCGGAGGTTACCAAAACCCGGTCGGCGAAATCACATATTTCCTGTTCCAGCGTCTGGATCGAATGCTGTCCGGGTCCTCCCGACATGTTGCTGTAATCGTCGGTTGCCCGATAAATCCAGCTGTGAGCATTGATAAACCTGCGCATAAAAAACAAGCCGGCTTTGTCCTGTATGACCAGATCGGCCTTGGCAAATCCGAGCGCTTTAATTTTTTTATCGATGCGGTTGAATGTAAACCACTGGTTCATCGGTATCTCCGGACGGTCAAATACCCCCTTGTTAAAAGGGGTGAGCACAAAAGGGGTCACATTCGTGACGTTATGTGAATCCCGGAGGGGGACAAGGGTGCGCATCCGGCTTTGAATGACGTTGCGATAATCGCTGTCGCCCAGCATCGGAATGTTGAGAAAATGAAACAGGGACAGTGGAGAGGGGATATACAGTACGTCATGCCCAAGATCGGCGAGGTGGTTCGACAAGTGATAGCTGCCCACCTTGAACAGATAATTACGCGGGGTATGACTTAAAAAGACAATCTTCATAATGGACAACTGGAAAAGGGCTGATGAAAGTTATCAAGTACAAAAGATAATCAAATTATAACTTCGAGGTATAATACCTAAAAATTCCTTTAGCCCAACCTAAAGAAAGAATCATTTTCTGCAGGTAATGAATGCCCCACAGTGGCAGGAGGTAATCAAGCATTTCCTCTTTGCCCCTTCTCCGTATTTTCTCTTTAAGTTCGCTGTTGCCGGGGGGGACAAACTGGTACAGAATAAGCAGAATTAATTTCAGTGGATGCATGTCATTATCAAGCCATACCTTCGGCTGGCCCGATCCCACCCGGAAAACTTTTTTTATAAGAGGTTTGAGCTTGCGTGCCGGGTACCGGACTTCGGCCTCAGGCTCGTAGACAAGGTTAAATCCCGCCTTGGTTGCTTTTTTGGTCCAATACAGGTCCATCCCTGAACGGTGGTTTTCGGGGAAGGGACCTATCGTATTCAGTACCTTTCGTTTGAAAAAAAGATTGCCACCCGCACAGGATTGTCCGCGCTTTATCAGATCTTCCATGTCTACAAACAGCAAAGAGTCGTACCATTCGCCCAGCGTTTCATCTTCAGAAAAGGTAAATGAAACCTGTCCCCCAGCCAAATCTACCCCGGGATGCTGCAGTCGCTTGACCCCGTTTTTGAGCCAGTGGGGCAGCGGCACACAATTCACATCCAGTAGCACCATGAATTCACCTTTGGCATATTGCATCCCCTTGTTTCGGGCGGCATACGGGTTTTGGATGTCTGTTCGCTCCAGGAGTATGACATCCTGAAAAGATCGAACCTTCTGCAGGGTTTCATCTGTCGATCCGTTGTCAATGACAATAATTTCGTACTTTTCCCGGTTATAGTCTTGGTGCCGAACGGCATCAAGGAAGGGACAAATCAGTTTTTCCGCATTAAGCACCGGGGTTATAATCGAAATAAAAGGTTGCTCCATACGAATTAGCGGGTCGAAAACGGTTGGATATTTCTATGTGATTTCGGAAGCTCATAAGATAGTTCATGGCAACAGGAGCAATAGCGGCTATTACCTGTAAAAGGGCTTTGCAAAACTGTTGTGTTCCCAATCTCTACATTTTATCGATTTCAAAATACCCATGTATCCTCCATATATACACTGCGGTTTTGAAATCGCTGAGGCTTTGCTGTTTCCCGATGCTTCGGGACTGGTTTTTCAAAGCACTTTACAAAAGACTTCCCGGCTTGGTCAGGCCGGTAATTTTTCCCTTGACAATAAAAACAAAACAGTTATCCAGCTGACTGCAACAAAAAAGCCCAGCAATATACTGAGGAATACAATCAGTTTTCGCTTGGGCTTCACCTCTTTACTGGGTACGGTAATATCATCTAATAGTCGGAAGGCAGGTAATTGTTCCTGAATAGTTAGCTCCATCCGCTTTAATTGCTGGGTCAGGGTATTGTAATAATCCAGACTGATTTCATAGTTGCTTTGCAGTTCCATTCTCTTATTTAACGGCTGGCTGTCGGCCCCATTGAATGCCGTGAGCTCCCGGCGGGCCTCTTCAAGTTCTTTCCGGGCTTGACGTTGCTGATCCTGAAGAAAATCCTTGTAAAGGCGTGCCTTTGCCGTTTTATAGCTGCTGGCTTCCTCGTGGAGTGTTTCCAAAGTAAGTTTTACCACTTCAGCCGCAAGATCGGATTCAGGCATGTTAGCCGAAACCCGCACGATACCTGTTTGTCGCTGGTACCCTGCCGTAATTCGTTCGGAAAGCTCATTGATAACTTTTCTTTCACCGGGACGAAAATTTAGGATGGGGACATCCAGACTTTGTCCGGTCCAGCTATGTTCATTCCCGGCTGAACGAGATGGTTCTTCCGTTTCAGAATCTGTGGTGTCCGGTATTGCAGGCTCCCTGATAGAATGATAAAATTTATGCAGAAAAGTAGGCCGGTACATTTCTGTGAAATACTGATATAGCGTGACCGTAGTGTCCCGCTTTGCGTATTCAAACGACTTGTGCATCAGCTTGTGTTTGAAGGCAACACTGTTGATCATGTATGGATATAATTCCAGGAGATAGGAGGGCGCCCTGTTTTCACGGATACTCCCTGTCAGCCCAAATAAAAGGCCGTAACTTTCTATTACCTCGTTGACCCGGTCCTGTAGTTCATATTCCGGAATAACAGACGCACTCGAGGTATATTCTTCGCTGCTGAAAAAAGCAAAAACCAATCCGATAGTTAAAAAGATCCCCACACACCCGTATACAAGAGTTCTTTTATTCCAGAAATAGCGGAAAAGTTCATGAAAATCAAGCCTCTTGTATTCCTCCTTATCCCGGGATTCGGAAACAGGGACAAGACGATAATACTGCTCGTGTTCCGGAGAGTCGGAGCTGTTATGGCCGGTTGATGAATCCAGTGCGAAATTCAGTTTTAGCGTTTAAAAATTCAGTACGTATTCAATTTAACTTACTGCGGATCTTTTTACAAAATGATTTGAGTACCCATATTATTATGAAAACCCGGAACTTAACCGGCAAAAAAATAATATACCTAAGGTACTCTTTTTTAACGCTGATGTTATAAGTTAGTTTCATGAAATCAGTATTTTTCCACTTAACATGCATTATTCTGGGTCATAATTTTAAAAGCGTTTCAATCTCCCTAAATCCTTTTGCTCCAAGAGGTATTTACTGGATTGTATTCGAAATGTCGTATGCAGCCATAGACAACCAAGAAGTTTTTCCCCGGAAAGAAGGGCAGGGGACTAACTAAATTTCATCCGGAATTATGAAATGGACATTCAACTGACAAACCCGTGATTAACACCAATTGAATTCTCATGCTTCCCAATTTTATTATCATAGGGGCGATGAAGTGCGGAACCTCGAGTTTATATCATTATTTGCGGCTGCATCCGGAGGTAGGAATGTCGGAGATTAAGGAAGTGGATTATTTTGTAGCGGAGAACAATTTTGACCGGGGAGCTGCATGGTATGAATCCCAGTTTAAGGGAGATTTTAAAAAATATGGAGAAGCATCTCCCAATTATTCGAAAGCGCATTATTTCACGGGAGTGCCGCAACGTATGTATGAGCTGCTTCCCGATGTGAAATTAATTTATCTTGTACGCGATCCCATCGAACGTATTATTTCTCATTATACCCATAACTACAGCGAGGGCCGCGAGCACCGCAGCATTGAGGAGGTATTAGACGGCTCGAGGGACAATCACTACCTGATGTGCAGCAAATACCACTGGCAGCTGAAGCATTACCTAAACTATTATCCGGCTGACCAGATCCTGGTAATGCCTTCCTATATATTGAAGGATCAACGCCGTCGTGCACTGGAGCGTATTTTTGGATTCATCGGGGTGGAAAAGGCTTATTACAACCCGGCATACGGGGAACAGAAACATGCAACGAGCCAAAAAAGACGAAAAGGACGCGTAAGCCGCTTCATATTAGAAAGTCCGGTTATTAAAACCCTCAAGCATTTTATACCCGATAGTATCAAGGATCCCGTCAAGCGGCTGACTCGTCCCCCGGTTGCCAAGCCCACACTGCCGCCTGCGTTGCGCCATGAGCTGACGGAATACCTGCGCCCGGATATTGATCAATTACGAACATTCAGCGGATATTCGTTTGAACGATGGGATATGTAATGAGAGCTTTCCAAAACTGCTCTTTTGCCCAATGACGGCGTTATTGGTCGGTTGAAATGCTTACATATACGTTATACGCTGCGATTCCAACCTCCATCGGGCCTTGAGGCTTCCCGATGCTTCGGGACTGGTTTTTCAAAGGTCTTATAAAAAAGGGGACGTCCTGAATTTAGTAGATTTAAGTCCCATAAACTTATAACTAAATCCAGAGGCATCCTCTTATGAACAATTATAACCAAGTATACATAGGAATTGACTTCCATAGCAAACATTCTACCATTGGATTCATGAATGAGGAAGGCCGGTTTATCGGCCAGCACGAAGTCCAAACCACCGCCAACAATTTGATTAACCAAGTAACAGCCATTCCGGCCGAGCGGAAGCAGCTGACGCTTGAGCAAAGTAATATGGCCTCTTAATAGGTGTTCATTTCCTGTTGGCTGATAAAATCTTACAGCAGGATTTAAATATCTACCTTATAGTCAACAAAATTACGATCCTCGATAACTGAATTGATGAATTTGACCGCTTTCTTATGATGTTCGTTGCGTGTATACATGGTATAGTCGAGTTCGGTTTCGAAGTCAGAAATGAGGACCACGTCATAGGGCCTCCCGGCTTCATTGTCATCTTCTGATATATTAATACCTACCTCGACATTTTTAATTTCCTCGATATTAATTTTTAATCCCTCCAGAATCAGCTTCATTTTTTCAGCGTTTTTCTCCTTGGAGGCTCCTTCGGCTTCATCTTTTAACTTCCACATTACTACGTGTCGAATCATAATATTCTTTCTCCTACTATGTATACTTTATTAATGGAATACTGTTTATTATTGAAAAAGTGGCTGAATTTGGTTCTCGGTTGTGTGCCGGGCAGGCTAAGGCTGAATCGAGATTACAGAACTATCTATTGATAAATGTAGGTTTTATTTTCATAAGACAGATCATCTATTCAGAACGAATGCAAGTATAAAGCTAATACAACCGAAACGTCTTGTCTCTGTCTATAATTAATAAAAAAATAATGAAAAAACTAAGCAGCTTTTATCAAGACAGATTAGAACACTTTTAAATTAGCAGTTTTCGGTTGAATTGCAAGAAAAAAAGTCTCACGAACCATATTTTGGAAACGATTGACGCCAAGTTAGCCTTTACATAATTAGGAATCAAAAGATAGCCAAAAAAACTATTTACTATTTATGAGTAAGCCACTAAATGTAACGCAAAAGTTAATTAAAAGCCATCTTGTCGATGGTGAGATGAAGCCGGGAGAAGAGATCGGCCTCAGGATTGACCAGACGCTCACCCAGGATGCCACAGGGACCATGGTCATGCTGGAGTTGGAAGCCATGGAGCTGGAAGAGGCTCAAACTGAATTATCCTGCCAGTACGTTGACCATAACCTGATACAGACGGATTATAAAAATCCGGATGACCACGTGTTTTTGAAGTCAGCTGCCGAACATTTTGGGATGTGGTTCAGCCGGCCGGGCAATGGGGTAAGTCACCCTATTGAAACCGAACGGTTTGCCATCCCGGGTAAAACGCTGGCCGGATCTGACAGTCACACTCCCGCATCCGGATGCATGGGGATGCTGGCCATTGGCGCCGGCGGTCTTGACGTTGCTTTTGCGATTGCCGGAGAACCGATGTATATGAAGATGCCGAAAGTATTGGGGGTTGAATTGAAAGGAGAACTTTCCGACTGGGTAAGTGCTAAAGATGTCGTACTGGAAATGCTTCGCCGCTATGATGTGGACGGAGCGACCGGCTATGTTATTGAATATTTCGGTGAAGGGTTAAAAAATCTCTCGACGATGGATCGCCACGTTTTAGCCAACATGGGTACGGAGATGGGAGCTACGAGTACGGTGTTTCCCGCTGACGGTGAAGTGCGCCGCTTCATGGAGTCCCAGCACCGGGGCGATGAATTTGTGGAACTGGTTGCCGACGAAGGGGCGGAGTATGACAAGTATGAAGAGCTCATCCTCGATGATGTGGAACCGCTGATTGCTCTTCCCAGCAGCCCCGGCAACGTGGTGCCGGTCCGCGAGGTAGAAGGAGAGGATATCTACCAGTCGTACGTGGGGTCTTCAGCCAACCCCGGCTACCGTGATTTTTGGGTTGCCTCCGAGATTGTGAGGGATAAAATGGTTAATGATAATGTTTCCTTCGATATTAACCCGACATCACGGCAGATTATCGAGAATATGGTGAAAAATAACGTAATGTTTAACCTGGTTCAGTCCGGTGCCCGTATTCACCAGGCCGGCTGTAACGGCTGTATTGGAATGGGGCAGGCCCCTGCATCGGGACAAAACAGCCTGCGCACGGTGCCGCGTAACTTCCCCGACCGGTCAGGTACGCCCGAAGACTCTGTATTTCTGGTCAGTCCTGAAACAGCGGCCGCTTCTGCGCTGACCGGCAAGATTACCGACCCGCGTGATCTTGAAGATCTGTACAACATGAGGTATCCGGTTTTTGAGCATCCCGATGAGTTGTTCATAAACACCGAAATGCTCACCGAGCCCAAGCCCAAAAAGAAACGGGGTGAAATCAAGAAGGGCCCGAATATTTCAACCATGCCCGACTTTGACCCGCTGGAAGATTTTGAAGTACCCGTTCTGCTCAAGATGGGAGATGATATCTCCACCGATGAAATCCTGCGCGCCGGTGCTGAGGTGCTTCCCTACCGAAGCAACATTCCGGAAATCAGCAAATTTACGCTTGATGTGGTAGATAAGAATTTCCACAACCGGGCCATGCAAGCCAAAGGCGAGCATGGGGGGCACGTGGTCGTTGCCGGTGAAAACTATGCACAGGGTTCGAGCCGTGAACATGCCGCCATAGCGCCGCGATATCTGGGACAGCGGGCGGTTATCGCCAAGAGCTATGCCCGCATCGGTTGGCAAAACCTTATCAATTTCGGTATTCCGCCGCTCGAATTTGAACATGACGCGGATTATGAGGATATCGATCAGGGGGATGTCCTGGCGGTGAGTGATATCCGTAGCGCTATTGAAAATGGTAATGAGGTTGTTATTCACAATAAGACGAAGGGGAACAAGTACACGGTAAAACACACCTTTAGTGACCGTCAAAAAAAGGCTGTTCTCCATGGCGGGGTCATCAATCGGTTTAAGGCCCGGAAAGAGAACGGTAGCGGTTAGAGCAATAGCTCGCAACCTGGTATTTGAAGCCGGAATTCCCATTGACGGATCAGGTCCCTGGGATTCCGGCTTTTATTTTTTAGCCCGGATGTTCCTCGAGTAATATGGTTGCTGCAAGCCGACTGGAAAAAGCACGTGAGAAAAAATTCATATATTACAAAATAACTATAATTCACCGTTCCTAAGGAGCATAGCGTCATTTTCCATTTTTTGTGTGTGAGAAAAAGGGTTAGTTGCCATAGGTATCCCACAGTTCACTCAGAAAGAAGGTGCCGAAATTAGCCAGCAGATTTATTTTTTCGGCTGTTCCCGAAGCATCGATGGCATGCATGCTTCGGATAAGTTTTACCAGTTCCTTTGCCTCCAGGGTGAGTATCCCGGCCCCAACAATATCGCCTGTGTCATCAGACCCTTCGAAGAGCCTTACGTTTAACGTGGTGGTATCTTTCCAGAGATCAAAACCGGGATCATTTTTCACCTCCTTTTTTCCAGCTAAATAGTACTCCCTGTCGTCATGGCTGAACGACATCTCATAGATCATCCATTTGACCTCGGTATCTTTATTATCTTCCACAAACAAGTTAAATACTCCTGTTTTAGCCGGCAGGTAGGTGTCAAAGTCCACAAATACAAGGTGCCCGTTCATCGCTCCACCGTGGTCCGGGTTCGCCATAAATGTGTCCAGGTCGCGAATATAAATGGAAGCGTGCAGGGACATGCTGCTCCCATTTTTCTTGCCCGCACGGGCTCCCTGCTTCGGATCCGTTTCACCCAAGGCAAACCAGCCTTCCATCTTTTCCCGGAAGGCTATTCCGGGAACCGGCTCTTTCATTTTGGTAGCCGACGGCGTCCATGAGACACCTGCTTCGCTGCGCTTGTCCATGTATTGCATGGCATCGGCGTATCCCATACTTGTCAGGGTTGAGGCATCAATACGATTGAAAAAGAAATCGGGATCCAGGGGAAGGGGATACTCAGGTTTTATAACGTGCAGCCTTACCGGCTGCTCCTGGCCGTAAGGGGATTCACCCCGCCGGATCCGTTCGTTCAGTTCCCTGATACGGTCGAACTCCTCGAACAGGGCCCCGTTGGCGCTCATCTCAATCATGTGGACATACTGGTTGAACAGGCCATCCCTGTATTGTCCGTGATTACCTATGCACCACACCAGCCAAATTTCCTCGGCTCCCCGCTTTACGGCTTCGGTCAGATTCGCGTCCTTAATCCAGACCGCATCGATGTACTTCTTGCTCTGGTACTGAACCGCAGGCATGAATATGGGAAGAGAAATACCTGCAACCAGCAGGTCCAGTGCTATTTCCCGATGAGGTATGGATTCGTTTATCTTATCCGTGTAGTTACAGACGTTGAAGGTTCCCTGTATACCCCGTGCCTGCCTGATCTTTCCAACATCAATGCCAAGGTGGGGAAACACCTCGTTGACAATCCCTTCGGCACTGCCCAGTGCCTTGGTTTTATGCAAGCGCAGGTACTCGTCGAATGGCAGCATGGAGACAAACTTTTTGACATCAAGGGTACGCCACCGGTCGCACATATCCGCAGGAGAGCGTCCTGACAGCAGCATCGCCAGGTTCATCGTGCCTCCCGACGTCCCGTCGGCGTGGTGGAAGCAAAGGTTGTTTTCAACCAGGGCTCGCATGACCCCGGCCTGGTAGGCCACGCGCATCCCCCCGCCCGCAAGTACAAGCGATCGCTTGGGTCCCGTATAGCCAGCCGGGGGAGCTCCGTAAACAGGTTGTATTGGTTTGTTCATCATCATTTTGTTAAAAAGTAGCAGTAATATCACCGTTCCTGTATGGAATACCAGTAGATTATAATCAGGAGTCCCGACAGGAGATCAAATCCGGCAACGCCCAGGGCCAGCCATGAAAAAATGTCCCGGGAAATCCCGATTCCAACCGCTGCGGCCGCTCCGAATTTTTGAAGTCCACACCAGAACACGGCTACAGGTTGAGACCGTTTTGCCCGAAGGGCATGGTACAGGAGTCCCCCGAACAAGACCATGAACAGGCCCACAATACCGAAGAAATGATTGGATGCCGGATGGACGGCCCCATCAATCATGCCGAGGACCAGGGCCGGGTTAACGGCTTGAACCAACCCGCTGATTATGGTAATGA
>NZ_JBEPWZ010000089.1:0-10493 GCF_041642155.1 Fodinibius sp. | reverse complement strand
CGCCCGTGTTGGTTGATTTTTGGGCCGAATGGTGTGGCCCGTGTCGAATGGTCGGCCCCGTCGTGGAGGAACTGGCCGGCGAATTTGAAGGCAAAGCCAAAGTCGGGAAAGTGGATGTGGATTCCAACCCAGAGATATCGACCAAATACGGAATTCGAAGCATTCCCTCTCTGCTGATCTTTAAGAATGGGGAAGTGGTCGACCAGATCGTAGGCGCCGTACCGAAAGCACAACTCAAAAAGCAGCTGGAAGCACAAGTCCAGAATTGATTGCCATGTGATTTCGCGGCGGCATTGTAGGAGTAGTATCCGTTGTTAAATGTACCTATAAGTTTCAAATTAAAAGCGTCCGGCCCAGCCGGACGCTTTTTTTTATTCTGTGCCCGGCTTTCCCTGCAAACCTCTGAATACGGAGGTCCCCGACCCTGTCTATTCGTATTTTCAGAACTTCAAACCCGGAACGCCGGCCCCTTCCTGCTCTCTTTCAGGCAGGATGTTGCATGCCGGTTACAGGCTTGATATGCCCGGGTACAGGCTTTGTATAAAGCGTAACCGCCCCGAAGAGTATACAGATTACACGATCCGTATGACTGTCTGCTCATTTTATTTGCAGCGAGGGATATAAAAATAAAGCCGGATGGCAAATCATAATTATTTAGGATGTATATTACCTGTACTTTATTAATTGGCAATAGTCCATTATTATCACTTAATTAGACTATAAGAAGAGATTAGCCATAAAAAAATAGTGCGAAAGGCGAACATATACTTCGGAGGCTTGGTAAAGGGGATTTGTAACAGGAATAAATAAATTTATGGAAAATTAGTTATAGCCTAATTTCTTGTATTTTTATTTTAAAGGATAGGTATAAAATGGTAGAGTACACATCAAATGAGCAGCGACTCTGGGAATCTTTTCTGGACGGAGATTTAAAGGCCTGGGAGCAGATTTTCAAGTTGTTTTACAGGGATCTGTATGGATACGGGATTAAATTGTCGGCACGGCCGGAATTAACAAAAGACTGCATTCATGAACTTTTTGTCGTACTGTGGGATCGAAGAGCACATTTGGATGAAGTAGGATCTGTCAAGGCCTATCTTTTGGCTTCTCTGCGAAGAAGTCTGCTGAAGAAAATCCGGAAAGAGCGAAAGCATTATGTAGACTGGGACGAAAAAGTGCATGCCACGGTCGATATTCAATTTTCGCCGGAAGAGATCATCATAAGGGGCGAAATAAAAGCGGACAAGCGAAACGCCTTATACAAGGCCCTTGATTCGCTTCCCGACCGACAGAAAGAAGTACTCTACCTGAAATATTTTAACGGCATGAGTTATGACGAGATAGAAGAGATCCTGGGTATCAACTATCAGTCCATACGCAATCATGCTTACCGGGCGGTGAAAAGTCTGAGGAAAATTATGGACGATCAATTTTCCGAAGTTGCCATCTCGCTGTTTCCCATTCTTTTGGTCATATCCTTTTGAAGTGGTAAGAGATCCTGTTTGAGCGACCACAGGAAACGGTTTTTCCTTTTGGGTACGAACGCTGACACTTACTCTCGTTCGGTCGCGCTTTTGGGTACCGGTTCCCCAGGCCCCATGTCCCGCCGGGACTGCCTTGTTCTATTATGAGAGGCTTTTGAAAACCAGGGGTTTTGTTCCATGCCAACCCCTGAGCGATTTCAAAACCGCAGTGTATTGATTATACATAAGGAGTTGGAAATCGCGAAAATGCAGAGATTGGGCAAGACAACGGTTTTGCAAAGGTTTCTATGAAACAAGGTTGTGGAAAAATTTAAGGCTCCTTCCGATAACGCCTACCCGCACAAAAGAGATATTCCACAGAGACGCAGGACAATTTGATGAGCCCGATGGATTCGTCAAGTATCGTTTAAATAAAGTGAAAGCCTTTTTCAAGACTGGAAAAAAATAAAATTAAGGTGAGTACATAATGATTTGAACTGCTCTATGGTAGTGAGTGAAGATTTTTTTAAACCGATTAATTCAGCGTGAAAGAAAAAAGGAAGACCATAGATCAATTGCTTAGTGATCCCTCCTTTGTCAGGTGGGTGGAGGGAGATTTAAACCGCCGCGAGGCTAAGCGTTGGAACCGGTGGGTTCAAAAAAATGAAAAGAACAGGAAATTGGCGGTAGAGGCCCAAAAAAGGATTTCAGGGTTTACTTTCAAGGATCCGTCGCTGCCTGATGTTCATTCCGAATGGGAAAAAGTTCATTATGAGGTCACCCCGGGAAAGGAGAAGAAAGCGGGAGTTCGGAAGATGACGGCCGGTCAAAATCGTGATCTACTCAGTATGGCCTTAAAAGCGGCTGCCGTAGTTTTAGTTGGGGTATTTGTAGGCTTCGCTACCTATATGTACCAGGAGCCGGTATCTGAAGAGGAGCCTGTAGCATTACAAACTCTTCAAACGGATTATGGTGAAAAAAGGACGATTAATCTTTCCGATGGCTCCACGATTATCCTGGCTCCCAAATCCAAAATTATATACCGGGAAAACTGGTTGGAAAAGGCGGTAAAACAGATTAGATTGGAGGGAGAAGCTTATTTCTCTATTGCACCTCAGGAAGCCACAGGGCAACCAAAGTTTATCGTTAATACGGAAGATGGTTCTGCTTCTGTCTGGGGTACGCGATTCACGATGGACACCTACGGAACAGGGACCAGGGTCGTGTTGGAAGAAGGAGAAGTGCGGGTCCTTACCGAAGAAACGGGAGACAGGGAGAATTCCGCAACGAACATACAGCCGGGACAGATGATACGCTATAGTAAATTAAGCGAGAGCATAGAACTCAAGCAGGTCAATCCAAGGGTGTACACCTCATGGTCTACGAATGAGCTCTTCTTCGATAACACCCCCCTGTCAGTGTTGATAAATCGGATTGAACGGACCTATGGAGTTGAAGTAGTAGTAGAAGAGCAGGAACTGTTGCAAAGGAATCTTTCCGGGTCAGTTGATTTCAGGAATCTGGAAGGATTAACGAATGCGGTAGCGGAAGTTTTCGAAATTAAAATTCATCGATCAGGGGAGACCCTCGTTATCAAACAATAATAAGAACAAACAAGGCATGATTATGAAAAGGTACAAGTGGATAGTAAGTCTGATTGTTTTTCTGGTCGCTTTTACGCAATGGACGGCGGCCCAGAATAACCAGAATAACAATAATATTTATGTCACTGCCAGCGACTGGAGCACACAGAATCTGTATGAGGTAGCGGAAGGAACCAGCCTGCAGGAGGTTCTCTCATTAATTGAGAATAAGTATAATGTTAATTTCTTATTTGACAGCAAACTGCTTGCCGACCGGCACCTGTCTGAAAATAAGATATTATACCTGAATCGTGATCTGTTTAATCTTCTCGACGGGCTGCTTGCCGAGTTTGGTTTTACGTATAAAAAACTTACTCACCGGACCCTGGGCATTGTTCCGGCAGAGCTGGCCCTGGAGGAGACTGTTTACATGGAAATGATCTCGGGTACCGTGACGGATGCCCAGACCGGGGAACCCCTGCCGGGTGTGAACGTGATGGTCAAGGGGACGACCACCGGGACGTCAACCGATAGCGAGGGGAACTTCGAATTCAATGCCCCCTCATTGCAGGACACCCTGGTTGTGTCGTTTATCGGCTACCAGACCCAGGAAGTGCCTATAAGCGGACGCACCACGTTAAATATTGAGCTGGTTTCCCAGGCTATAGCCGGTGAGGAAGTGGTTGTTACCGCCTTTGGTCTGGAAAGAGAGACCCAGTCACTTACGTACAGTACGGAAGATGTGGACAGCGAATCGCTGACGGAAGCGCGGGAATTGAACGTGGTGAACTCGCTTTCGGGTAAAGTCGCGGGGATGCAGGTCAACCAGGCCGGTACCGGAGTCGGCGGTGCTACCCGGGTGGTTCTTCGGGGAAACCGATCCATTTCGGGCAGCAGTCAGCCGCTGTATGTGGTCGACGGGGTGCCTGTTCGCGGGGATATCAGCAATATGAACCCGGACAATATTGAAAGCATTAATGTGCTGAAAGGGCCGAATGCGGCCGCTCTTTACGGGAGTGAAGCACAGAATGGCGCCATCGTCGTTACGACGAAAAGGGGGCAGGCCGGAGAAGTGGAGATCAGTTACAGCAGCAACTTTATGTTCAGGGATCCGCTGCTGCTAACCGAGTACCAGAACCAGTACGGTCAGGGGACGTCCGGGGAATATGCTCCCAGCTCTGAATCAAGCTTTGGCCCCAGAATGGACGGGCGGATGGTCGACCACTGGTCGCCGGATCCCGAAATGGCCGGGGAACAGTATGCGTTCAACCCCCAGCCGGATAATGTACGGGATGCTTTTCAGACCGGTTATAATTCGTCCAATAACCTGACGGCCAGTATGGGAAGCGAGAATATTCAAGCCCTGTTCTCTTATACTTTTACCAATTCAGAGGGCGTGGTGCCGGGAAATGAACTGGATCGCCACAACATCAGTGCCCGCGTAAACAGCCAGCTCAGCGATAAGCTATCGTTGGACAGCAAACTGTCGTATATGCGCCAGAGCATTGATAATCAATTATTCACGGGCGAGAATTTTGCCAATCCCATCCGGCATATCTATCGCATGCCGCGGAATATTCGGACGGCGGATGCTGAAAATTTTGAATATTTTACTCCGGAGGGGACCCGGCGCCAGCACTACTGGAATCCGCTTTCCAACGGCGGTGCCAACCCATACTGGACGATGAATCGCAACCTTAGAGAGAATGTCGGCGATCGCGTGAATGCACTGGCTTCGCTGACCTATGACTTTACGGATTACCTGAGCCTGATGGTTCGTTCGGCCTATGACGGGGGAAGCGGAGAATCAGAAATAAAGCGCTATAACGATACGTATGTAATCGCCCAGAATGGGTATTACGGCATATCCCAGAGCACTGGCTATGAATGGAACAGTGATTTCCTGCTTTCCTATAACCAGGATCTTGCCGAAGACTGGTACGTGGAAGCCAACCTCGGTGGGAACATCAAGCAGGAGCGGAACTCGTCCATGAGCTCGAATACGAATAATGCCCTTACGATCCCCAACTTTTTTGCTATTTCCAATACGCAGAATGTAGCGGCCAGTGAAAATATCGGATCCCCGGTAGATATTTACTCGGCTTATGCATTTGGACAACTGGTCTGGAAAGACGCCATCTACCTGGATGTCTCCGGCCGTAATGATATCAGTTCCACCCTGCCCGAAGACAACCGATCGTACTTCTATCCTTCGGTCGGCTTGTCAACAAGTTTAACGGAGTTAATTCCCGGAATGCCGGAGGTGTTAAATAATGCCCGGATCAGGGGCTCGTGGGCGAAGGTGGGGAACAGCGCCCCGCCCTTTATGACCATTCGGACCGCAAGCCTGTCGGCAGGGGGAAATAACGGTTTTCTGCAGTTGGATACCACCCTGCCCAATGAAGACCTGAAGCCCGAAGAAACAGAGTCGTATGAACTGGGGGCCAACATCCAATTTTTTGAAAATCGACTGGGCCTGGACTTCACCTACTATAAAACGAATACCCGGGACCAGTTGTTCCAGGTGGCCGTACCGGTAGGTTCCGGGGCCAGTTCCTTTTTTACCAACGGCGGAGATGTTTCAAACGAAGGGTATGAGATCCTTCTTAATGCAACGCCGGTGCAAAACCAGGACTTTAACTGGGATCTGAACGTGAACTATTCTGCCAATAAAAATATGGTGGAAAAGATTTCGGAAGATCAGCCTCGCCTGACACTTGCCACTGATTTCCTCCGTGCTTTTCGCATTGAAGAAGGAAAACCTTTCGGGCAGGTTTATTCGAGGGGATGGGAGCGAACAGAAGATGGACGGGTGATCGTAGGAGAGGATGGTATCCCGGAGGTAACCGGTGGGCGAACTGTCCCCGTAGCGAACTTTGAGCCGGACTGGCGGGGAAGCATCCGAAGCAGCTTTTCCTACAAAAACCTGAGTATGAGCTTTTTGATCGACCATCGCCAGGGAGGAAGCATTGCTTCCCTTACGAACGCCATCCTGTTTGACGATGGCTTGACCAAGCAGACGCTGAAAGGGCGAGAAGAAGGGATGGTGTTCGGAAGAGATATCTACAGCGATTTAACAGCGGTCGTTCGTACAGGCGGAACCGATGATAATCCTGAGTATAGTGAGAACACCACCCAAATTAGTTCCCAGCAGTTGTGGACGTCCATCGGGGGACGTAATACACCGGTCGGGGAAGCGTTTGTCGTAGATGCCACCAACACCCGTTTGCGGGAGCTCACCCTCGGTTACACGCTGCCGCAGACGCTGATTTCCACGCTTCCTGTCTCCAACGTGAAATTCTCGCTGGTGGGCAGAAACCTGCTCTTCATCCACCGGGCCTCCGAGAACCTGGATCCCGACCTTATGACCGGAACGAATGCAGCGGCCGAGGGATTTGAATCCTTTACTCCACCTTCAAGCCGCACGTTCGGCGCGAACATCAAGATAGATTTTTAGAAATAATATTAATGCAAATGTCTTAAGGGAATTTTATTATGAACAGACTTAAAAAGAATACATTTACAATGGTGAGCATGAGTCTGCTGGTCATGCTCTTTATGGCGGGTTGCAACGACCTTGAGGAATTGAATACGCCGGATGACCAGCTGGTCGCAGGGAACCTGGAGGCCCCCCAATTGGGACAGGCATTTGCCCAGGCCCAGTTTTACGGGATGTACGGAAGTCCGGGTCCTTTTCAGCTTTCCCAGTCGCTGCATGCGGATATATACGCCCAGTATTTTGCCACGACGGCAGCAAATTTTGACTCGGATCAGTTCGTGATGATCGGGAGTTGGCAGGACGGAGGCTGGAACGGCTTCTATGGCACGGCCGCACCCCAGCTCGATTTTGTCGAGAACTTTAGCGCCGAAAACGGCATGGACCTCGAGAATGCCATTGCCAAGGTAATGAGGGTACAGCTCTACCATCGCATTACCGATTTCTGGGGACCTATTATCTACTCGGAGTTCGGTAATGGAGAAACCCGCGTACCCTATGATTCCCAGGAAGAAGTATACAATAACTTTTTCGCCGCGCTCGATTCAGCGGTTACAGTCCTGGAAGCCAATACCGGTGGGAATGCGTTCGGCAGTAACGACCAGATTTACGAAGGGAATGTGGACCAGTGGCTGACGTTTGCCAACTCCCTGCGGCTTCGGTTGGCCATGAGAGTCAGGTATGTTGCTCCGGATCTGGCACAGACAGAAGCCGAGAAGGCGGTAAGCGGGGGTGTTATGATGGATAACTCGGATAATGCGGATCTGCTGACGACCCAGAATTCCAGGAATCCCTATACGACTATTACCGACTGGGGCGAATTCCGCATGAGTGCGGCCATGGAAAGCGCACTTGACGGCTATGAAGACCCCCGCCGGTCAACATATTTTCAGCCTGCGGCCAATGGGGACCAGGACGGGGACGGCAGTCCCTATGAAGGGTTCCGCAACGGCTTGCCCAAAACCCAGAAGGAGTCAGGGGTGGAAGGCCAGGGTCTGAATGACCGGTATTCGGATATGGGCGTCGACTGGCTGAATGACAGCAGGGGCGGATCCAATCCAGCCATCGATATCATGGATGCCTCAGAAGTCTACTTCCTGAGAGCCGAAGGGGCATTGATCGGCTGGAACATGGAAGGAACGGCCGAAGAGCTCTATGAAGAAGGTATTCGCCTCTCCATGATGGAAAACACCTCGGCTTCTGCTGAGGAAATCGAGGCGTATATAGAAAGCGGGGATACACCGGCCTCCCCGGACGATGTGTGGGACAGCCCCCCGTTATCGGATATACCCGTTGCCTTTGACAATTCGGGCAGCGTAGAGCGGAGGCTGGAGCAGATTATTACCCAGAAGTGGCTGGCGCTCTATCCCAACAGCATGGAAGCCTGGGCGGAATACCGCCGGACAGGATACCCCACCCTGTACGACCCGATTAATTCCCTGAACTCTGATATCCCGGTAACAGACAGGGTGAAACGAATTCCCTTTGTCAGCAGTGAATACTCGGACAATGCGGAAGCAGTGCAAAACGCGATACAGTTATTGTCATCGGGATCGGATGATGAAACTACTGAACTTTGGTGGGACGCAAAGTAGAAATTATAAAAAGCAACCTATAGATAGAGAGTAAATAACAGGGACTAAAGGGTTTTTCCCTTGCTCCCTGTTATCACTATAGCACCTAATACGGCTCTTCTGTCGGCTGATGATAAGTATGTAAGCAAAGTATCAAAGTTCGCTTAGTCCTTTTAATATCTATTTAAACCTCTCAGTATTTATGAAACACATTTACTACCGGAGCCTGGCTACACCTGCACTGTTAATCTTTCTGGCTTTCACCCTGCTTGCCTGTGGCTCCAACGACGCCAGTCAGCCGGGCAGCGATAACGGGCCGGACAACTATGATTATGATGTCGAGGAACGGCTGGCAGAGCTGGGTGTGGACCTGGGCGAGGAACCAACCCCGCCGGTGGCTAACTACGTGCCCACTGTGCGGACCGGCACCCTCATCTTTTTATCGGGACACGGTCCCGATAAACCGGATGGAAGCCAGGTGATCGGTAAGGTGGGAGAGGACCTTTCCATTGAAGAGGGACAGCAGGCGGCGCGATTGACGGGTATCTCCCTGCTGACCTCCCTTAAAGCTGAAGTGGGGGACCTCAACAAGGTCAAGCGCGTGGTCAAGGTTTTCGGTATGGTCAACGCCACCAGCGATTTTACCGAGCATCCGCAGGTCATCAACGGCTTTTCGGATCTGATGGTTGATGTGTTCGGCGAAAAAGGCAAACACGCCCGCGCTGCGGTGGGCATGGGCTCGCTGCCGGGCAATATACCGGTTGAAATTGATATGATCGTAGAAGTGGACGAGTAGTTTTACGGATGTTCCCCAATGAACCCTGCCTGCTCCCGCGTCTCTGTGGAACGATGTGCCTGGTGGGTCGGCGTGACACGGCATGTTGTAGGTCCATAATGACAGTATAGTAAGGCTTGCACTGTATATTGATATTAAAGCCAGACACTCACGATATTCAGAAAATGTTAAATTATTTTTTCCAGCAAAGGGCATGAACCGGATAGATAATGCTTCCCTGAAAATAGTACCGTTTTTACTTCTGGTTATCTTGTTGACAAACTGCAGGGTAGCGGATGATGGCAACGGGACCGGTGCCGATTCCACAAATGCCGGTTTGTTGGTGCCGGAGGGATTTGAAGTAACCATCGTGGCGGACAGCATCGGCAAGGCCCGCCATCTGGCGGTCAACGATAACGGGGACATTTATGTGAAAATGAAGTCCTCCGACGATCAAAAGGGAGCCCTGGCGCTGCGCGATACCACCGGGGACGGGGTCATGGATGTCGTGAAAAGATTTGGCAACAGGGACGGAAATTTTGCGGAAACCGAAATGACCATCCACGACGGCTATCTTTACTACACTTCAAGCTTGCGGGTCTACCGACAAAAACTCGTACCCGGCCAGTTGTTGCCTGATGCAGAAGTGGATACCATCCTGATCGATGATCATGAGCACGGCGATCATGAGCACAATACCAAGCCTCTCGCCTTTGATGGTAAGGGTAATATGTATGTGCCTTTTGGAGCTCCGAACAACGCGTGCCAGGAGCCCAAGCGAACCCCGGGGGTAGCGGGACTGGATCCCTGTCCGATTCTGGAAAATCACGGGGGGATCTGGCGGTTTGAAGATGACAGAAAGAATCAAAAGCAGGAGGACGGCGAACACTTTGCCACCGGCCTGCGCAGCATTGTTGCGATGAACTGGAATCCGGCTGATGACCATTTGTATCTGGTGATGCACGGCCGCGACGATTTGCACCGGTTGTTTCCCAATGAATTTTCACCCTGGGAGAGCGCTGTGCTGCCCTCCGAGGAGTTCATGCGGGTAACCGGGGGATCTGATTTCGGCTGGCCCTATTGCTATTACGATCACATTCAGCAAAAGAAAGTATTGGCCCCGGAATACGGAGGAGATGGCGAAACGGTGGGACGGTGCCGTGAATATGATGATCCCATACTGGGATTTCCGGGTCACTTTGCGCCCAATGACCTGCTTTTTTACCAGGGCGATCAGTTTCCGGAGCATTACCGGAATGGAGCCTTTATCGCCTGGCATGGCTCCACGATCCGAAGTCCCTATCCCCAGGCGGGGTACTTTATCGCTTTTGTGCCGTTCGAAAACGGGCAAATAGCCGGGGAGTGGGAGGTTTTTGCCAACGGTTTTGCCGAAACAGACCCGATTATCAACACCAGCGATGCCAGTCACCGTCCCTCGGGACTGGCCGTGGGTCCCGAGGGCTCCCTGTATATTACGGAGGACCGGAACGGGCGGATCTGGAAGGTCCGTTATACCGGCGACAAAGCGACGTTCGGGGAGCAGCAGCTGGCCCGGATGAAAGATGAAAAGCAGACGGCGAGCAACATTCGCCGGCCTCACCC
>NZ_JBEPWZ010000088.1:0-10597 GCF_041642155.1 Fodinibius sp. | reverse complement strand
TTTAATCCTTTTTTGTTGTCATTCAAGGCTTCGGCCTGTCTGTAGGACAATCGGTATCCCTTGCGGGCCAGCTCGATAGCAGGCTGGATGACCTGGTTCAGGGAGAGATTCCCGTATTGCTCCATGGCTTTTACCATCCCGTCTACGACTCCCGGCACGCCGGATGCCAGTCCCCCTTTGCGGCTGAGCCTGGTCACATATTCCCCCTCCCTCATATACATATCCTTATGCGCCTGCAGGGGCGCCTGTTCACGAAAATCAAGAGCGCGGCTGCTCCCGTCAGTGAGACGGACGACCATAAATCCGCCCCCCCCGATATTTCCGGCCCGCGGCAGGGTAACAGCGAGGGCAAATTGAACAGCAACGGCCGCATCCACGGCATTTCCGCCCTGCTGTAATATATCGCGGCCTGCCTGGGAAGCCCGTTGTTCAGCAGTAACGACTACCGCATGTTCGAATGATTTTGACCAGCCTGTCTGGGCTGGACTTTGACTCGGTAACACAAACAGCAGCAATACGCATGCGACTGCTGTCAAACGGGAGGTATATTTCATGTGGAGGTACATTTCATGTCAGGAATTACTTTTTTGATCGTTCTAAAAATGGATGATATGAAAAGATGGATGATATGAACGTAGTCTATCAGCCATACCAGACTTCTCTTATGGAATACTTATACCGAAAACCCTAATGTAAGGTCTCCGGCATCTATTTTAAAGTATAATTCTCAGCTTTAAATACCGGGGACCGTTAGTGTTGTAGAGAGAGAAAAACAATGTTAGAGAAGCCTTTGCAAAACCGTTTTTTTGTCCAATGTCGGCGTTATCGGTCGGTTGAAATTCTCACAAATGGGTTATATGCTGCGATTCCAGCCACCCTCTTGCCTTGACCTTTCCCGATGCTTCGGGACTGGTTTTTCAAAGATTCTATGTTTAAAAAAAATAATTATTACCCTTAGATAGTGCTTTTACACTAAAGAGCGGCATCAGCCAGCTCGTGTGAGGCAGCCTCTTGGAAATAGTAATCGGGCCTTCCCTATTCCTCCTCTTCAAGAAAGTGGATTCTCTCCGCGTCGTGAATCGAGCGAACCAAGAGTTGAATCTCCAGAAAGAGGGATTGATGGTCCTTGCAGGCCTCCCTGATATAACGCTCCTGTTCTTCCAGCGTATCAAACGTCAATGCCTGGTCAAGTATTTCTTCAATTTTTTGCCAGCGATACCGTTCCATGGTTCCTCTCTGCTTTTCTTTTGCCGAACCGTTTATCCATTCCGGGGCTTTATGATTATATGCGTATTTATGAACAAAATGGGGTCATATTTTAAAGCCCGGATTTTTCACAAGGGAATTTGTACTTCAGCAAGGCGAAGGAAAAATGGCGGGGCGGGCAGGGATTTTAATTTTTCTTTCCTCTTTTCAGGGCAGGGCAGCAGGCAACTGCAATGATACCTTCATTTACGCCCTCGGGTGAAACTCTTTATGCACCTGGTGCAGGAGCGACCGGTCCACATGCGTGTATATCTCAGTGGTAATGATGGAAGAGTGTCCCAGCATTTCCTGGACGGCACGCAGGTCAGCGCCGCCTTCCAGGAGATGGGTGGCAAAAGAGTGGCGGAATATATGGGGGTAGACATTTTTTTTAACGCCGGCCCGTTCCGCAGCGTCATTGACAATATTCCATATGCTCATGCGCGACAGGGGGTTGCCTCGCTGGCTCAGAAAGATCTTGTTTTTTGCTTTCTGGGGATTTTTATTGCTTTGAAATTTGGGCCGGACAACCTCAATATAGTGCTCCAGGGCCGACTGGGCAATTTCTCCGACGGGCACCAGCCGCTCCTTGTTACCTTTGCCCAGCACCCGGATAAAACCGATTTCAAAATAAAGGTTATCCAGTTCCAGGCTGGTAAGCTCGCTCACACGCATGCCGGTGGCATAGAGCGTCTCCATGATAGCCGCATTGCGGATGCCGGCGTCTGTTTCGCGATTAGGTGCATCAATGACGGCGGCAACTTCTTCCGGGTTTAAAACTTCAGGAAGGTTTTTAGCCTGTTTGGGTAATTCAACCAGTTCGGCCGGATTGGCTTTAGCCAGATCTTCGACCACCGCAAATTCGTGAAAGCCCCGGATACTGGAGATATTGCGGGCAATCGAGCTCACCGAGAGATCCATTGCTGAGAGTTCCTCCAGGTATTGTTCGATATGGTGCAAACTGACCCCGTTCAGGTCATGAATGTGGAGGTCCCGGGCAAGAAATTGCAGGTACCGCTGCAGGTCGTTTTTATAGGAGACGATGGAATTTTCAGAAAGATTTTTCTCCAATTTAATGAATTGCAGGTAGCGCTGTAGCTCTTCCCGGTAATGCATCGGTCCCTCAGGAATTGTAGTATTCGTCTATCGGCGGTGTCGGTTCAGAGTCCTGTCCCTCCTCCTTCTCCGGGAGATGATCCGGGGCGGCTTCCGGGGTAAATTCCGTTTCATCGAAGGCATCAGCTTTCTGTTCCTTTTTAGCATCTCCTTCTTTGTCCTTGGGATACTCTACGCGGCTGTGATAGATTCCCACCAATATATTGAGAAAGGTGTTTTTAATAGTCGTAAGATCCTGGAATGTAAGCGGTGTTTTGCTGAGCTGTCCCTCGTTTACGCGAGCATCAATCATTTTATCAATGAGCGTTTCCAACTTCTGGTAATTGGGATCTTTCATCGCACGAGAAGACGCTTCGATACAGTCGGCCAGCAGCATGATGCCCGTTTCTTTCGTTTGGGGCAGGGGACCGTCATACCGGAAATCTTCCTCCCGGATCTCTTTCTTATCCTCATCGGCTTGTTCATTTGCCTTGTCCCAGAAAAATTTGATCAGCGTAGTACCGTGATGAGTCTTAATAAAATCAATGATAACTTCGGGTAATTTATGCTCCCGTTCCCGCGCTATTTTTACCCCGTTAGACACATGCGCCTTGATGACCAGAGCACTCATCCGTGGTTTTAGCTTATCGTGTTCGTTGGTTTCCGTCTGGTTTTCAGTGAAATAACCCGGATTTTCCATTTTTCCAATATCATGATAGAGTCCGCCCACCCGGCAAAGCAAACTGTTGGCACCGATGGCACCGGCAGCCGCTTCCGCCAGATTCGAAACTTGCAGGCTGTGGTGGAAGGTGCCCGGCGCTTTGGTCATCAGCTCTTTAAGCAAGGGAAGGTTGGTATCGCTGAGCTCCAGAAGCGTAAAGTCAGTGGTGACCTTGAACGATTTTTCAAAGAGAAGAATAAGCGGGTAGGTAATGAAGATAAAGATGGCGTTGAGCAGTACAAAAAAGAGCTCGTTCCCCAGGTTCGTCCACCCGTTGAAAGAGGTCATGCTAAAAGCCAGGATCACCACGGCATAGGAGAGAAAAACAATGCCGGGGGTCGTAAAAAAGAATTGGGATCGTTTCTTGATGTCACGAACCGAAAATAAGCCCAAACTACATGCTACGGTGGTGGCCGCTACATACTCGAAATTCTTGCCGTCAATCAGTCCTGTAATAAGGGCCAAGGTAATGGTAGCCAGCAATCCGACGCGCGAGTCAAAGATAATCGTCAGGATGATGGGCGCAATAGCAACCGGTACGATATAGGATGAAATGCTCTCCAGTCCGTAGACGATGGAGCCGCTTACAGTGATAAGCGCCATTGCGAGGAGAACAAGCAAAAGCATGGTATTATTCATAAAGATATGCCGCCTGTACAGGTAAAGATAAAAGAAAAAGATTGTTACAATGGCAAAAACGGCCAGAATGTCTCCACCATATCGCAGCCAGCGCTCCAGATCCGTAGCATTCTGCGCCCGGGCATCGGCCAGGCTTTCCAGCCTGTTAAGCCTCTCCTCCGTAACAATATCACCCCGGCGGATGATAACCTGTCCCTGTGCCACTGCCCCTTTGCTTAAAGAGATACTGGCCAGAGCTTCATTGATGTGGGCCTGGGTTTCCTGCTGGTCAAAAATGATATTGGGCTGTATGGCCTGGTTAAAAAGCTCAGAGGCAACCGGACTCATATCCTCATAGAAAATGTCGGAAAACTGGTGCCGGGCATACTCCCTGGCTTCATCAATATCACGGATATTGGCAATGTTGCGGGTTCGCTCTGTATATTCCTTCAGGTCACGCACAATTATTTCATCGATGGACAGCTTATCCTTATCAACATTAATAATCCCGTCATTAAATAATGTTTCTGCAATGTCTTCAAGCTGGGTTTTTAGATAATCGCCGATAAATTCATTGCTCGGTCCTGATCGGGTATTGACTGGCTGGTTGAGGATTTCAGTGCGCCGGTAATTTTCCAGCAGGACGTTCCAGGAATCCTGTGACAGATTGTGGGGAGCACTGTTCTTGCGGTTTACAAACTGAATGCTGTCTTTTTTAGCCGTTGCCTCATCGTTCTGTTGAGCCTTTTGCCATTCTTCATAGCTGTTCAGAACAGGCTCAAAACGCTGAAAAAGAGAATCAATCTTGCCCAGTACCCGTATTTCGGCATCATGGTTGACATTATAGATGGGCGGGGTGGAGGTTTTTATTTCCTCCCGTTCCTGCTCGATCGTCTCCTGGTCCTTTTTAATGGGAAAGGTGAACGGAGCGGTCAAGTCGTCTGCTCTCCAGGGTTCGCCAACGCTGTAGCTCACCGGTTCTTTAAAGGAGGTTTGGGGGACAGAAGCTGCCAGAACAACCAGAAATCCAAATATGATCAGTATTCGGACATACATATTTTTTTTGAGAGAAGAGGCCTGCTCCTGTTTTTTCTTTTTTTCGCCGATAACGGGCGCTCCCCGGTTCTTCTTGGGAGCCAGTCCCAGTTTTTCGAGAATACTCATAGTGTTTTTTAAATCCGCCCCGCCAACCGGTCAGTTGCCCGGCAGGGCATTAATTTGTACGTGCAAGATACTTCGATTAGCAAATTATACCAACAGTCATTTATATTCCCAAAAATCATTTTTCGTCGTCTATAAGCGCCAGAAAAGCATCCTGGTCGAGGATGGGAATATCCCGTTCCTCTGCCTGATCATATTTGCTGCCCGGAGAGTCGCCGGCCAACAGGTAATCGGTATTACCACTTACCGCAGACGTAACCTTTCCCCCGTGTTTTTCAATCATCTCCGTGGCTTCTTTACGGGTCAGACCGGGAAGAGTGCCGGTAAGTACAAAGGTCTGATCCGCCAATTTTTGAGAAGTAACTCCTTCCTGCTTCATCTCAAACGTTAAGCCCGCGGATTTTAGGGATTGGATCATTCGCAAATTTGATTCGTCATTAAAAAATGCGGCTACGGATTCCGCGATCGTGGGACCAATGGCATCGATGTCGGCAATTTTTTCTTCTTTTGCTTCCATCAGTGCGTCCATGGTTTGGAATGCGGTGGCAAGGTCCCGCGCCACCGTCCTGCCTACAAAGCGAATACCCAGTGCATAAATCAGGCGATCGATGGGTTGCTTTTTACTGTCATGGATGGCGTCGATCAGGTTTTGGGCACTTTTGTCGGCCATTCGCTCCAGCGGCAGAAGCTGTTCTTTCCTGAGTTCGTACAGGTCCGCATAATTCTGAATGAGGCCTTCCGAAACCAGTTGATCGGCCACGGCCTCGCCCAGTCCTTCAATATCCATCGCATCGCGGGAGGCAAAATGCGTGATGCGCTGGCGGACCTGGGGCGGGCATTCGGCATTCGTACAGCGCCAGTCTACGTCATCTCCAAGCTTGGTGAGAGGATGTCCGCAAGCGGGACAGTCTTCAGGCATTTGGAAGGGAGCGGGTCGGCCGTTGCGGTCCGGATTGACCACACTTACAACCTGGGGAATAATTTCTCCCGCTTTTTCAACGACTACGCGATCGCCCACGCGGATGTCCTTCCGGTGAATCTCATCCTCGTTATGCAGCGACGCCCGCTTTACGACCGTGCCGGCCAGCTCAACGGCTTGGAGATGGGCCACCGGCGTTATCTTCCCCAGCCGTCCCACCTGAAGCCCGATATCATTAATCGTAGTCGTGGCCTGTTCCGCCTCAAACTTAAAAGCGATCGCCCACCGGGGGGCTTTGGACGTACTGCCCAGTTGAGAACGGAATTTATCCTCATTGATCTTGACGACGACCCCGTCGGTTTCATAGGGGAGCTGGTGGCGGAGTTCTCTCCATTCATCGATTAACTGATGTACCTGGTCGATGGAAGCGCATTTTTGGTAGTGTTCGGATACGGGCAGCCCGTATTTCGCCAACAGCTGTATTTTATCAAGCTGGGTAAGCGGCGCCCCGTCTCCCTCCAAAAGAAGATCGAAGCTAAAGAAGCGAATGGGGCGGCGGGCAACTTCGCGGGGATCCTGCATTTTCAGCGAACCGGCGGTAGAGTTGCGAGGGTTGGCAAAAGTATTAAGTCCCTGTTGCTCGCGGTGTTCATTCATGCGTGCAAAGGCTTCGCGCTCCATATAGGCCTCGCCCCGTACTTCCGCCAGCGGGGGATAGTCGCCTTCCAGTGCAAGCGGGATGTCCCGAACGGTCCTCAGGTTTCGCGTGATATCATCTCCCCGTTCACCATCGCCGCGTGTGGCCCCGAGAACCAGCTTTCCCTCTTCGTAGCGGAGACGAATGGAGGCGCCGTCGAACTTAAGCTCGGCCAAATAGCTGAAGTTCGTATGATCCAACCGTTCGCGTACCCGCCTGTCGAAGTCGTTGAGCTCTTCTTCATTATACGTATTATCCAGGCTGAGCATAGGCACAGGATGTTCAACTGTTTCAAAATCGCTGCTCGGCTCCCCCCCGACGCGCCGGGTGGGAGAAGCCGGGTCGCGGAGGTCAAACTTCTCCTCGAGTTGTTCCAGCTCCGAAAGATAGTTATCAAATTCCTTGTCCGATATGAATGGCTGGGCCTCCTGATAATAGGCTTTATTGGCTTGCTCGAGCAGTTCGCGCAATTCCTTGACGCGATTTTGCGCCTGTTTTTTATCCATATTTTTAAAATAGATATCGGTATTCGTGTTATAACTGATGAATTAATAACGGGGGAGGGGCATCAATATTCAATGTGTCGGGCGGTGGCTGAAGCCATTTGGGATCATCCTGAAAAAAAGATCGGGTTATTTCTATTCTACCGGTCTCCGGGTTGTAAAAGCGTTCCCGGAAGTCAGGAATAACATGTCCATTCATAAGCAGAATGATGTTGTCCAGCCCATCGCGAAACTGAAAATCATTGACAAAATCAAACCGGATGGCTTCTCCATTTTCAATCCAGTAAGGATTAAGTTCATCAAGGATGTCCGTATAGACCCTGACGGGTTCCAGGGTGCCGTAGGCAGCATACAGTACAATCGAAAGGGTGTCGGGCAGGCTTTCTCCCGCCTCCCGGAATCGGCTTGATCCGCCCCCGCCGCGGGTTCGTTGTGCGCTATCTTCGACTGTCAGGGACCTGACACCCAGCTGCAGCGAATCGCCAGTGGTGGTGGTCTGGTTTGGTGTTTCCTGCTGAGGGGTGTTCGCGGCGTTATTGTCGAGCGTCCTGACATAGAACCAGTAGATTAAGAAAGCCCCGATGGCCAGGAGGATGAAAACGGTCAGCGAAATGCGCCATTTTGACGAAGTGGTTCGGGTGGACTTGAATTGATGGCCCATATCAGCCCAGTCCACGGAGTCTACTTCTCGCCTTTTTGCAAGGGGATTTTCGGAAATGGAAATCGGTGTCTGTTCCCCCTCTTCCGCCTTCTCTTTATCTTCCGAATCAGATATTTTCTTATCCTTAAATTTCTCGCGCCGGTCGTCGTCAATGAGTGATCCGCTGTAGCTATCCTTCTCAACCTTGTCGAGCGCGTAAACGATGTCACGTTCATCAACCGAAATAGCTTTGGCATAACTTCGTACATAGCTGCGTATATAAGTGGGATTGCTGGTTATACCCTCAAAGATGGAGTTATCTTCAATGGAAGCTAAGACCGTTTTCGGGATTTTGGTGGATTTATGAATTTCTTCAAGGGTTATTTCCCGGCTTTTCCGGATGATCGCCAGATCATTTCCAAGTGATGGCATATAAGGTTTCCAGGTTTGAGGTCATAAGAGGCCATTAGGTGCAAACAGTAAATCTAAGCAAATATCATGGTTGGCAAAAATTTTGGGCGGTAAATTTTTTTGTAAGGATTTGTCTGTAAAAGGATCATACCCCATAGTACCAAAATGTACTTTTAAAGACCATTGCAAAACCGTTGTTTTACCCAATTTTCCATTTTCGCGTTTTCAAAAATCCTCACCTGTAGTCTATACATACACTGCGGTTTTGAAATCGCTCAGGCGTTGTTGTTGAACAAAACCCCCGGTTTTTCAAAGGTCTCTTTAAATGTAAAGGCGAGCGTCCGGCTATTCATCGCGAAATGTTCCCGGGCGCAGGCCAAGTGCTGACACCCCCATTCCAAATTTGGGATTAACCTGCTGCCGGGCCAACGGAAGTGATAACAGGAACTTAGTAAGCCAGATAACAGGTATTGTGACTAAATAGGGTTACACCCCCCGTTAAATGAGGCATATTATTAAAAACATACCAAAAGGACTGTCGGACATTGTGTTTCCCCGGGTCTGCGTATGTTGCGGCCGCGAACATACCGGGCGGCAGCGACAGCTGTGTTCATTTTGTCTGAATGAGCGCTTTGAAGATGCGAACCCGGGTAACGAACGGTCTTCCAGCGATACATTGCTGCCAGAGGGTATTTTAGCCCAACAGGCCTTATGGAGCTTTGACAAGGGCGGAGTTCTGCAGGATCTGTTGCACCTTTTAAAATATGAGCGTCTTACCACGGTAGGTATCGACCTGGGACGTAAGCTTGGAGAACGTATTCGAAAGCATCCCTTGTTGGATCGCACGCTCGTGCGGGCCCCGATTTCTATTCTGCCCGTCCCCCTCCATTACCTGAAGTATCGATACCGGGGATTCAACCAGGCTTTCAAAATCGCTCTCGGGTTTCAGCAGGTGTGGCCGCAAATCCCTATCTGTGATATCAAAAGTGTGGTGAGAATAAAGAACACGCGCACGCAAACGGGCTTTACGCTGGAAAAACGTCTCATAAATATCGAAGATGCTTTTAGCGTGAACAACCCATCGATGATATCGGATCACCTGGTGGTAATCATTGATGATGTATTTACGACCGGAGCAACCACTTTTGAGCTTGCTCAAACCGTTTTGGCAGCCGGAGCCAGTGCAATTATAATACTGACGGTTGCACAGGCATAATTTTTGGCATATAATTCATTTTTTCAAAAAAGAAGGATATTTTTAAAGTCTATGAGTAAATTTACCTCACGACCGCAAAACCTGTATTTGGAAACCCAGCTGGGTATCGTCACGCGTACCGGCGATTGGTTTCACACCACGGCCAAACATATCGAACAGTTTGTCCCCGGCCTGTTGGAAGAGCGTGATTTGGATCATCTTGTTGAGGAAGCCGTAGCCTGGGTGCGCAGCGCCGACAGCCTGGCCCTTACCTTGCTGCTCGTTTTGTTAATCTACATACACCCGATTTTTGCCGCTGTTATTGCCATCACTTTTCACTTTTTCTGGTATCGTTTTAAAAGTGCGTTTGTGACCATATACCTGGGGAAGGTGCTCAAGCTGATGAATAAAGATGGCTACTTGTTAATCATCTCGCTGGTGATCATAAGCCTGCTTGGGATGAATGGTCAATATCTGGCCGCGGGTGTGGGACTCGTATTCTTTTTTCTGATGAAGTTGGGCCTTTTAAAGCGTTTGTGGGACAAGATTGACGAAGACAGTGCTGATCAACTCTCACTTAACGACCGCGTGTTTAAAATGGTACTGATAAAATATGCCATCTACTACAATAAGGCGCCTTCGGAAGTGCAGCACATGGAGAACAAATTTAAAGAACTGGCATTAAGCAGAAAACAAGGCAAAGGCTGAAGTGAGTGTGACAAATATATACTTGGCCCGTCATGGAGAAACGGAATATAACCGGCGTAATCAAATGCAGGGGAGGGGGATTGATGCTCCGCTGAATGAAATGGGTCGCCGCCAGGCACGGGCAATGGCCGAACATTTAAGAGAAAGAGATCTTCACCACATTTACTGCAGCAGCTTAAAACGTTCACGTGAAACAGCGGAATTTGTGGGCAAGACCTGCTGTTTGAGCGTTCAGGCTCATAGAGATCTTGATGAAATGAATTTTGGTGTGCTGGAGGGACGGACCATTACCGAAATTGGGCCGGAGCTGAAAGAACTTCAGCAGAACTGGATGTCAGGAAATATTGATTTTGCCCCGCAAGAGGCAGAAAGTCCCAAAATGGTGCTGGATAGAGCGGCAACAAGAGCTGAACAGATTATCAGCGAGCGGCAAAAGCGTAATTTGCTGTTTGTGCTTCACGGACGCCTTATCCGGATCCTATTATCACACTGGCTGCAATTCGGACTCTCTGCGATGCATCGCATAGAACACAGCAATGGAGCGCTGTATCACCTGCAATGGGACGGAGAGCAGTTTAAGTCGGTGTATTTGAATAATACCGAACATTTAAAAAACGGAGTTTAGCCATTGAAAACCCAAGGCCGGTCGCCGGTTCAGCCCCCGGTGGGTTTCTGTAAAAGAGA
>NZ_JBEPWZ010000087.1:0-10641 GCF_041642155.1 Fodinibius sp. | reverse complement strand
TGGCCCTGAACAAGATGACCATCCAGCAGCTGATCGGGACGCAGTGAACGTTCGAGATTCAACAGGTCCTCTTCCCGAAGATCTCCGATATTCGTTTTGCGCAACGTCTCTTCCACGCTTTGGACCGTAAACGTCGTTTCATTATGCCTTGTAACCGTATGGCATACGCCATTGATACTGATACTTTGGTCGACCTGCAACTCATCTGCAAATCCACAGGCAATAGTAAGTTCTCTGCCGCCATCGGACGGGTTAATTTGCACAAGTTGTCCCACTTCCTGAATAATTCCTGTAAACATAAGTTATCTTTTTCTTGAGCCTGGATTATTCACCAAGGAATTTGGTTTTGGGCAAGGTGGAATGAAAATGCAGGTGGAGAGGTACTTTCGTGCCTTGAGCATACCATTTTCGCTCCAACGCAGCACAGGAGTAGACTTCGCAGCCCTTATTTCAATAGTTTATAAAAAACCTTATTAGATGCTAAGGGGTTAGAAAATAATAGGATAACGAATCATTCCATACTACTCATGAACAATCCAGGTTAAAAATATCCGCTAAACAGCAGGTCATTGCCGACTTGGCGCCACTGCGTTTCCCTGAATTCCAAAATTTCATCCATATGGTCGATGCCTATCCCCATCACCGAACGGGTGCCGCCGCCCAGCATTTTCGGGGCGATAAAAATCTCTACCTTGTCGACCAGCCGGTCGCGCAGGAGTGCCGTAGCCAGATTTTGTCCCCCTTCGACCAGAATAGACGTCACCGGCAAGCTCCCAAGTTCCTGCAGGGCTTTTTCCAGATCCGTATGGCCCTCCTTTTCGTCAACCAGCAGCGTCTTGCCCCGGAAATAATCGGACTGCAGCAAGCTCAGCATGGGATCGGCCTCATTTCGAAATTTTTCCTCGTTATGCGTCAATACGATCGTCTTCTCCTCATACTGGTCCGTAAAAAGGTTCAGCTCATCCGGCAGATCCAGCGGTCCGTCTATCACGATTCTCCTGGGCTGGCGCCCCTCGATATGACGGACGGTCAGCCGCGGGTTATCCAGCAGGGCCGTATTCCGCCCGATCATCACCGCATCGTACCTGCTGCGCCAGCGGTGGACCATGGTCCGCGATTCCACACTGCTTATCCATTCCGACTTGCCATCGGGAGCCGCGATATAGCCATCCAGCGTCTGGGCGATTTTAAGGGTTACAAACGGGCGGTTAAACGCCTGGTGGTGCAGGAAAAATTCATTTTGGCGGCGGGCCTTTTCTTTCAGCAGTCCCACATCCACATCTATGCCCTGCTCACGCAGGTACGCGATACCCTGGCCTGCCACTTTGGGGGTCGGGTCCTCCATTGCCACAACCACGCGCCTGATGGGCAGCTCCCCCAACATTTCACAGCAAGGCGGGGTATGTCCCTCATGGGCACAAGGTTCAAGCGTTACATAGACTGTCGCATTTTCCAGCCGCTCCCGGTCCGTCACGGAATCCACCGCATTTTGCTCGGCATGGGCCTGCCCGTACCGCTCATGATATCCCTGGCCGATTTTTTTTCCCTCGGCTGATACAATCACACACCCCACCATCGGATTGGGGGAGACGTATCCCGCTCCGCGATCGGCTAATTCGAGCGCAAGCTCCATCCATTGTTTGTCCGCTTTCGTCATCTGTGTCAGTTACTACCCCTGCAGTACCCGGGAGCGATTATCTTCGATATCCGCCTCTTCCTTGAGTTCTTCAATCCAGGTATTCATGTAAGCCGCCTGTTTTTCCTTCCTCAGTTCCTCGCGTATTTGACTGCGCTGCGAGGTAGTCAGGCTTGAAATATCGGCTTCCTGCAGTCGGTCGACCCGTACCACAAAGGCTGCGCTGGTGCCCCTGACAGGATCCGACCGTTCGCCCTGTTCCAACCCGAATATAGCGCCGATAACGGCGGGTTCACGTCCCGCGCCCGGCAGGCTGGTTGCGTTCATGGCAATATCCTGGGCCGTTGCCACTTCCTTGCCGGCGGCCTCTGCCAGGGACGGAAGGTCAGCGTGCTGTTCAATCAGCTCCCTGGCCCGGCTAACCGCCTGTTCTTTACGCTTCTCATTAATAACCGTGGTACGAATCTGGTCTTTCACCTCTTCAAACGGCTGAACGCCGGCAGGAGTGATGTCCGTCACCTTCAGTACGACAAACTGTCCCGAAAGTTCCAGCGGCTCAGAAATATCATCTTCATCAGCACTGGTCAGGTAGTTCATAATTTGCTGGCTTTGCCCGATGCCGGAAATAAAATTGGTTCCCTTGGTAGCCAGCCCTTCCCGGAGTTCAAGGCCCCGGCGTTCCGCCTCAGCCTCAAAACCATCCTCTTCGGCGAAAAAGCTGAAATCATCCGCCTCCTTTGCCTGCTCGTCTATCGTAGCCACAGGATCAGCTGTTATATCGAGACTGAACACTACAAAACTTACCTCAGAGCCGCTTTCTCCCACTTTCTTGAGCAAATATACCCGTCCCTGGTCATTAATGACCTCGCTTACTTCGCCAACCTCCAGATCGACCACCGGGCTAAACACTTCACGTATTTCCTCCTCTTCCACCGTTCGGACATCATAGGAGGTCGTGGACTGGTAGCTGTTGAGAAACAGAGAATCGTTTTCCGCTTCGGCAAAATTGGTGCGGAGGCTCTCCATCTCCTTCAGCGTACGCGCCGTATCCTGCCTGGTAGGCGTTTTGTCGAAGCTTACATAATCAAATCGATAGCTTTCCCTGCGCTCGAAACGTTGCTGGTTATTATTGTAGTATTCTTGCAGGTCGGCATCGGTCACAGAGATATCACTTTCCGGGATATCGGCATAGGGAAAACGTACGTACGCGACGTCAGCCCGGGTATTATTGCGAATGTACTGTTGTTCAACCTCATACTGACTGACTTCCATGGACGACTGCAGGTAATTATCCATTTTCTGCTGACGGCGTTTTTGACGCATCTGATCTTCGATAGCTATCCACAGCTGCTTGTTTTCAGGCGACTCAATAGCTGTTTTCAACGCCACGCGGTCGATGGTTCCGTCCTCGCGCTGGAATTGCTGCCGAATAAACGGATCGGGGTTTTCCCCCGTAATCATATTTACCACTTCCTGGTCGGTCACTTCAATTCCAAGCTCCTCCATTTTTTGCTGCAACAGCTTTCCCGTCACCACTTCGTTCCAGGCCCGCTCTTCAAATTCAGCCCGCATCTCGGAATCGACGGAATTGCCGGTCTGTTGAGAATACTGTTCGACATAGTAATTGATGCGGTTGTTATACTCTTCAAGCTCAATCGATTCTCCATTAACAGATCCGAGTGATTGGGAACCTCGCTGAATAACATCAAAAAAATTGGTGTCTGCCAACATCCATAATACTCCAAATGAGAAAATAAGCACCCATAAAATCACACTGGTACTTTTTCTCATCTTATCCATTACACCCATATATAAAACCTCTTATCGTCGTTTTTAATATTACAAAAGCTATTGCTTACCAAAATACACTGATCCGTACTAACAAACCTGTAAATATACAAGAAGCCTGCACTAAGAGCAATTCAGGGCCATACAAAAGTTTTTAACCCCTATTCCTCACGTGTAAAGTATAAAATAGCTCTGCGTTTCTTAATAGTCAGGAGTCCTGTTTAAGTTGAGCGTTAGCCAAAATAACACGCTGTGGTAGCTGCGAACTTTGCCCGTCTGCTGCGTCGAACCTCAAAAAGTGTGCTCAACATACAAAAGTGTGCTCAACATACAATAGTATGTCTGGCATACGCTTTGTGATTCACCTTGCACCCGATCAAATTTCCTGGTGGAAAATGCGGGCTAATGCCGAAAGAAATACAACTTGAAGTATGAACAACAGCCTAAAAAATTTCTATCAGACGCATGTGTTTAAGGTACTTTCCGGGATCTTCATTAATATTCTTAATTAAAAGATCCATTTCACCGGACATGCTTTCCAGGTTGTCGTAAAGACCGGGATCATTAACCAGCTTTCCGAGACTTCCCTCTCCATTGTTGATCTTGACAAGCATCTTGTGCAGCTCCCGATTGGTCTGCGTCAGCTCATGACTCAATATTTCGAGCTCCGTGAGCGACCGGTCCAACCCTGTCAGCACCGAATCGATACGCGACTTGTTCCGCGCGCTTACCGTATCCATATTCGCTAAAAACTGTTGGGCATGCGTAATACTGCGCTCTAAATCCGATCGTTTATTGCGAAACAAGGTAGCCACTTCATCTGTAGACCTTTGAAGGTTTGTCAAGGTGGTATCAATCTTGCCCTGGGCCTCTTCGTCAACCATCGTATTAAGCTCTTCGAGGAGAGTGTTGAGCTTCTCAAACGATTCCGATACATCTTCGCTCAGCTGCGCCCCCTCCTGTTTCAGGGTCTCCATCATCCCCCCGTCATAAATGCCCTTTATCACCTCATTATGCTCCACATCCTGCTGAGAATCCCCCCGTTTTAAGACGATGGCCTTTTCATCGAGCAATCCGGAAGACTGCAGATGAGCTTCGGAGTCCCTGGGGATGTGCGTCTCCAAATCCAGACTCATGCTCACTTTCACACTGTCGCCGTTTGAGAGCTGCATCGACTTGACGGACCCGACTCTGACCCCACTGACAAAAATATTACTTCCCGGGGTCAATCCATCAGCCTGCTCAAAATAAGAATGGATTACTTTTGACTGCCTGAACATCGGCATATCTCCCATCAATCGATAGCCGAAGAATCCGGCCACCAGAGCAACTAAAATCGTTAAAGCTACTTTTAATTCGTTACTTATCTTCAAAATATCTCCTGTTAACTTCTGATTTGATACTCGCTGGCTGTTATAAAGTCCATCAAGACACGGTCATCACTTTCTCGCAGCTCCTCCACAGTGCCATGCCAATACAGGCTCTGATCTTCCAGATATGCGATCCGGTCGGCAATTTTCAAGACACTGTGGATATCGTGTGTTACCACTATAGAGGTAATGTTTAAATTATCCGCCATGGATATAATAAGCTGATTAATCTCCTCGGATGTCTGCGGGTCGAGTCCGGAAGTAGGTTCGTCATAAATCAGGAAATCCGGCTGCAGAATAGTTGCCCGCGCCAGGGCAACCCTCCTGCGCATTCCTCCCGACAGCTCTGCTGGCGATCGGTCTCCCGTGCCCGTTAAATTAACCATATCCAGTGCATCTTCTACCTTTTTTTTAATCTCTTTTTCATCCCATTCTGAAAAATAACGCAAGGGGAAGGCGATATTTTCAAATGTATTGAGCGAATCGAAAAGCGCAGACCCCTGGAACAGTACCCCAAAGCGCTGCCTCATTTTACGCAGATCGACATATTCAAGTTCAAATACATTATTCCCGTCAATAATCACTTCCCCCGAATCGGGGTACATCAGCGCATTAAAATGCTTGACCAGTACCGATTTGCCACAGCCGGACCGGCCGATGATTGCCACGGTTTCTCCGTCTTCAATGTCGAATGAAACATCCTCCCAGACCAGGTTTGAACCAAAACTTTTTGTAAGATTACGTATCTCTATCATAGGTCATTCCAACGATTATAAAAACACAGCCGCAAGGACGAAATCAGCTAATAATACATAAATACAACTTAAAACCGTAGCTTGCGTGGTACTATTTCCAACCCCTTCGGCTCCACCGCTGGCATAATATCCTTTAAAACAGGAGACCGAAGTTATGACAAACCCGAATACAAAGGCTTTGAGAATACCAAAGGTTACGTCCCACGGATAAAAGAACTCTCTTGCGCCGGTCATAAATTCAGCCGGCGAAACCGCCCCGGAGAAATAACCCGCGACTACGCCCCCTAATATCCCGGAAACGCTGGCAAATATATACAACAGCGGAAACATAACAAGTCCCGCCAATACACGGGGCAGCACCAGGAATGAGACCGAATTGAAGCCCATGGACTCCAGAGCATCGATCTGCTCGCTCACCCGCATGGTGCCCAATTCCGTAGCTATGCGTGCGCCAACCTTCCCGGCCAGCACCAGGCTCGTAATCACGGCGGCAAGCTCCATCAGCAGCGACTCGGACGTAATGGCGCCTATAATCGATATGGGGATGAAGGCGATATCAAGTTGATATGCTGTTTGGATTGTCATCACTGCCCCGGTAAAAACACCGGTTAACAAGACAATAGGCACCGACTCATATCCAATCTTTAATAATTCATTGACCAGGTTTTTTTTGTAGGTATCCACCTCGTACAACGAGCGAAGTGACCGATACAAGAGCAGGCTGTACTTTCCAAATTGTTCAAGTGCTTCCATAAAATAGTTTTATTATAACAACCATGGAAACTATTAAATTTCTATGAGGTTGTCATTTCGTACGCATTTTTTTTCAATTATATTATAAGCACCAAAAATTGGTCTGCATATCAATTATATGAATGGATTCTACAATAATATTATCGATAATATTATTGCACTGCGCATTATCATAGCCAGTGTCATATTAATGGTTATTTTTTTAATAGGTTCTTCCGGTTATCATCTAATCGAAGGTATGAACTTTTTTGACGGATTCTATATGACTTTCATTACCATTACCACGATTGGGTTCTCGGAATTAACGAGCCTTTCAAGCGGGGGACGTGTTTTTACCATGGCTATTTTTGTTATGGGTATCGGCGTGATCTCTTATATTGCCTCTCAAACCACACAGCTAATTTTCGAAAGCGAACTCTTCAGGTTAAGAGCCATGAAAAAACAACTCGGGAAAATGGAAGACCACTATATTGTAGCCGGGTATGGCCGGATCGGACACCGTATTGCCGAGGTATTGCAGGAGGCTGAGGTCCCGCTGGTCGTTGTAGAAAACCAGGAAAGCAGCATTGAACGCATTCAAAATAACAAATTGCTGTATGTTGCAGGTGATGCCCAGGATGAGGAAGTGCTGCAGGAAGCCGGCATCGAGCGTGCCAGGGGACTCATTTGCACCCTCTCCCGTGACCAGGATAATGTATTTGTAACCCTTATCGCCCGCGAAATAAACCGGGATATCTTTATTTTGGTGCGCACAAACCAGCACCAGAATACCAAAAAAATTCTTCGGGCGGGAGCAGATAAAGTGATTTCTCCCTATGAAATTGGCGCCGATCGCATGGCCAACGTCATCCTCCGCCCCCATGTAGACCAGTTTATTAATCGCATCCAAAGTGGCTCTCCTCAAAAACAAGTTCAAGACCACGTCTTTGATGAAATCAAAGTCTTCGAAGGATCGGAACTGGACGGCAAGACCCTTTCCGAGGCTCAAATTCGCCAAAAATATTTTGTTGTTATTATTGCCATCATTCCCCATGAAAAGGAATATATCCATTTTAATCCCGGCAGCGAAGACCGGATTTCCGCCGGCGACTCACTCATTGTACTTGGAGATATCGAACGTATCGAACATCTCCGCGAGGAGGGATGCGATGATTACCGGTCGCTCTCGGAACGGGTTTCCCGACATGCTTTTTCCAAACATTTTAATTCAAAAGAAGAAGATACCAACTCAGTATGATACGCTATTTAACAGCTGGAGAATCACACGGCCCACAACTCACGGGAATTATTGAAGGTATCCCGGCGGGACTCCCGATCACAGAAGATGAAATAGCCCTGCACCTGGCCCGACGCCAAAAAGGATACGGGCGCGGGGGACGTATGGCCTTTGAGAAAGACCGTGCCGAGATCCTTTCCGGCGTTCGCTTTGGCAAGACTACCGGCGCTCCTGTCGCTCTCCAGATGCCTAATCGCGCGTTCGAAAAAGATGACGCCAATTGGCCCAAAGTGATGAATAAAGAGGGAGCCGGCGAAGATGTCGAACCCATTACGGTTCCGCGGCCGGGGCATGCCGATCTCACCGGGGTACAGAAATACCGGTATAACGATATACGTCCCGCTATCGAACGATCCAGCGCGAGAGAGACCGCTATGCGGGTAGCTTGCAGCTGCATAGCCCGCAAATTCTTAAAATACTTCGGCATAGAGATAGGGGGACATGTAACCCGCATCGGAAGTGTCGGTTATGATCGGCCCTGGAAAGATATCCGGGCACTGGTGGACCCCATGCTGAGCGATGGAGCCGAAACGGTTTTCCGTGCAGCCGACGAATCGGAAGTGCGCTGCCTCGATGAAGAACTCACCCAACAGATGCGCGAGGAAATTATCGTCCGCCGCAAAGAGGGCAGCTCGCTTGGCGGCCACTGGGAAATTCTTGTTACCGGCCTGCCCGCCGGACTCGGAAGCTTTGTGCACTGGGACCGCAAACTCGATGGACAGCTGGCCCAGGCGGTAATGGGGACACAGGCTATGAAGGGCGTTGAAATCGGACAGGGATTCGAGGCCGGACGGCGGCACGGGCAAGTGGTTCACGATGAAATCACCTACGAAGGGGAGAAGTTTAAACGGCGAACCAACCGCATGGGGGGCATTGAAGGCGGCATCTCCACAGGTATGCCGCTGATCATTCGCGGAGTGATGAAGCCGATTCCAACCATGCTTACTCCCATTTCCACCGTAGATATTACTACCAAAGAGGAAAAAGACACCCGCTATGAGCGGTCCGATGTTTGCGCCCTCCCAAGGGCTATTGTGGTGATCGAAAGCGTTATTGCGCCGGTATTGGCCAACGCTTTTTTAGAAAAGTTCGGTGGTGATTCCATTGAAGAAATTGAAGAACGTTATCAGGGTAATTAAATAAACTAATAAGGAATCCTCCCCGGCCGGGGCAGCTCGAAATGGACGCTGATCGACGAAGACACTGGGGAGCTCGGAATTTTGCTTTTTTTAAACGTAGAATGCGTTATTTTGGAGCATAAAATAGATTCTGCAACTACCCGTTGTTATCGTTGAAAACGGATACGGATACGTCTTGGATATGAGCAGGAATACCCAGTCAAAAATCAAACAGCTTGCCCGGCAAATTAAAAGCAACCCCGGGGATTCTTTCTCCAAGTTTGCCTTGGCTCTTGAATTCCGTAAACAGGGAAAGTTCAAAAAGGCACGCATTTTATTTGAAGACATCCTGAAGCATGATCCGGACTATGTAGGCGTCTACTATCACCTTGGAAAGCTCTATGAAATGCACGACCGCCTTCAGGATGCCCGGAAAATGTATGAGAATGGTATTCCCAAAGCAGAGCAGCAGCAAAAAAAACGAACGAAATCGGAACTGCAGGAAGCCCTGCAGAATGTTAAAATAGAAATGGACTCATAGTACGCATGAAAATAATCTCTTTTTTTCTCTACTGGATTATATTTGTCCTTTGCCTTTGCATGCCGCAGCACCTGTCGGCACAAAGTACCACCACGCATACGATCCAAAAGGGAGAAACCCTGTTCAGTATTGCCAAACAGTATGATGTCGACATCGAACAGCTCAGGGAATGGAATGATATAACCGCTGATCAGCTGTCGGTCGGACAAACCCTTGTCATAGGAAAAGAAGCTGAAGAAACAAGCTCGGCCGAACGTTCAGCAGAAACACGGACGCATACCGTAGAAGCCGGAGAAACACTTTTTTCGGTCTCCAAGCAGTACCAGGTTACCATTGCCGAATTGAAGGCGTGGAATGATATTCCTTCCAATAATTTGAAAGTGGGACAAACCTTAACGATCCACCCATCCGAATCGGCAAGCCAACAAGGGCAATCGATCACAGTAGATAGTGAAGCACAGCAAAATGCTACTTATCTGGTGAAAAACAATGATTCGCTCTACAAAATTGCCGAGCAACACGGCATGTCTGTCAGCCAGCTCAAAAAACTTAATAACCTGACGTCCAATACGATACGGGTCGGTCAGCGACTAACCGTTCGGGCATCATCAGCGCCACCCTCTGTGGGCTCCTCTGCAACTTCCTCCCCCCAGGGGCAATTCATCGCTCATACCGTAAACGGCGGGTCCACTACGGTATCAGAACTGGCTCAAAAATTTCAAATGGATGAAGAAGAGTTCAGAGCCTTGAACAGCGATATTGAGTCAGACCAACTGAGAAACGGGCAGGAAGTTACGGTGCTCACACCCTCCAGTAAAACATTCAAGAATCCCTATGTAAAAAACAGCAGTTCCTTAAGCAGTTTGGGTTCCGTGTCCGTCTCGCCCTACGACAGCGGGGAAGAAGCAACGCCCACCACCAGCGGCGAACTCTACAACCCCGACGCCTTGACCGGCGCCCACTCGAATATTGCTTTAGGGTCCGTTATTTTCGTACAAAATCCGGGCTATCCTCATGGTGTTTTCGTACGGATTAATGACCGCATTTCCGGTAATGGGCTCAAACTATCCACTGCGGCATGGAATACACTGCAATTCGCCGGGACCAGTGATTCAGCGATGATTTTTCAGGAATAATGAGTACCATTAACCAGTCAATAAAACGATATTTTTCTACTACACACTCGCTGCTCTACAGCTATTTGATCAGCCTGCCGCTGTTGCTTTTATATGAGGTATTGATTTTTATCTCGCAACCGGACAGCGAGCAGATTGTGCGGATTTCTGTTGATATATGGATTAAAACCCTCTTCGCCTATTTCAGCCAGGATGTGCTTTCGATCACTCTTATCCTCGTCGCCCTTACCGGAATTTATATCCTATACCGAGAACGAAAAAAACTTGC
>NZ_JBEPWZ010000086.1:0-10733 GCF_041642155.1 Fodinibius sp. | reverse complement strand
AGCCATATTCAATGGAGTTTGTGAGAACCAGGTCTCCGACAATCGTCGTGTGGTTCTGGTAGCTTGACTTAAACTTGTAATATTGGGCAAACGTAGGCATGGGCGGAGCTATCTCGCCGGACAGCCGCAGTTTCGAACCGGTTGTGGGCGAGATCTGATTATCCGTGGAGTTACGTTCCAGAATCTGCTGGATACTCAGGATGTTGGAAGCCCCTTCCGGCAGAAAAGAAGCGCCCCCGGCCACGTCGTAAAGCTGATAGGAAAGCACGCTTTGATGTGAGAAGTAATCATCCGGCCAGTCCAGGCGCCGTCCCAGCGACACGCTGCTCGAAAACAGCTCGTTGCGCTGATCGCTGCCCCGGTATTTAATAAGATCATAACTCATATTGACCCCCAGCGAAAGCGGTCGGCCTGACAGCCAGGGCTCCTGGAAACTGGTACTGTAGCTTTGATAACCACTTCCTGTTACCTGCACGCCGAGCGAAAGCTTCTGGCCGTCGCCCGAGGGAATAGGTCTCCATCCCTCGCCTTTCACCGCACGCTGAATGGAAAAATTGTTAAAGTTTACTTTCGCCGAGAGTATCAGTCCGATACCCCGTCCGCCAAACCCGCCGGAAAATTCAAAGTTATCGGTACTCTGAGACTCATCCAGCGAATAATTAATATCAACCGTCTGATTTTCCGGATCCGGATTCAGGTTCGGCTCAATGGATTGCTGCTGAAAATACCCTATTTGTCCCAGTTCACGGATGGTTCGGATAATGGCCTGGCGGCTGTATTTCTGCCCGGGCACCGTTCTCAGGTTGCGACGGATGACATCATCATGCGTCTTGGTATTGCCCTCGAACGACACTTCCTCGACATAGGCGATCTCGTTTTCCACGAGGTTTATATTCAGGTCGACCGAATCCTCGGCCACGATGTCGATTTCAGGTTCCGCCTGGAAAAACAGGTAGCCGATATCCTGGTAAAGACTGGTTACATCGGGACCTTGCTGGTTGATCTCCAGGCGTCTTTGAAACTTTGACTCGTTGAATACTTCGCCCTTTTCAAAGCCGAGCGTCTGGGTGAGCTCTTCGTCCGTATACACCGTATTGCCCTCCCAGTTAATGTCCCGGACTTTGTACTGGGGACCTTCATGGACTGAAATATTAACCTTTACTCCCCGGGCCGGTGTTTCCAACACGTAGAGCCGGTGCTGGGTATAGGGAAAGGTATACACGCTGTCCCCGGTTATCCGAAAATCGAGAAAACCGTTATCGCGATAGAACTGTCCCAAATTATTCTTTGCCTCTTCGAACTCTTCCTCTTTATACAGTTTCTTGGAAAAAAACTTCCACCACTTGTCCTCTTTAATCGTCCCCAGTGACTTCTGAAGCGTCCTGTCATCGAATAGTTCATTCCCTTCGAACGAAATATCCTTGACTTCCAGGCGATCACCGGCATTGATATCAAAAATGACCGTAACCCGGTTTCGCACCGTATCTGTTTTCGTTTGGCGGACGTTTACTTCCGTATCCCAGTGTCCCTCCTGCTCATAGTACCGCTTAATGGTATTTACCGCCTGGGCAATGGAGGATTCGGTGACCGCATACCCCGGTATAAGGGTTATTTCCTCCTCAAGATCGCTTCGCTCCGACCGTTTTACCCCTTCAATTTGAAATGTTTCGAGACGGGGTCGCTCCTGCACGCTTATTTTCAGATGGATACCGCCGGCTTCCCGACCGGTTTCCACAATCTCAATATCCGTAAAGAGGCCCGTCTGATGAAGGCTTCTGATCGCCTGACCTATGGCCTCCCCGGGTATCGTTATCTGAGTTCCTACCTGCAGACCGCTGGTACTGATGACAAATTCTTCCCGGGAAGTTGTTAATCCTTCGACTTCAATCCCCAGAATCTCGTACTGCTCGGGGGTAGCATTCATGGGATTTTCAATTTGAATGGGCGTATTATCAGGAGAAGTATCTTGGGCGACCGCAGGAAAAGAAATAAAACAAAGCAGAAAAAGTGTGAGTAATAAATTCTTCACGTGTGTAATTTCTTGAATATTGAGCGTACGTTTATATAGAATAAAATATATAGGTATATGAAAAGTCAGGTAGTCAGCTCTTGAACGTGCAAATTCGCCTGTTTCTTTTGTTCGGCTTTTGAAAGTTTGCCAAATCTGCGTTCACGGTCCTGGAAAGAGTGGATAGCTTTGTAGAGTTCCTTCCGGCGGAAGTCGGGCCAGTAGGTTTCAGTGATATATAGTTCGGAATAGGCCAGCTGCCACAATAAAAAGTTACTGAGCCGATATTCCCCGCTTGTTCGGATGATCAGATCCGGATCCGGGATGTCGGCCGTGGATAAATGACAGCTTATCATTTCGTCGTTGATATCTTCGGGATCGATATCACCGCTTTTTACCCGGTGGGCCAGCCTTTTAACGGCTTCTTTAATATCCCAGCGGCCGGAATAGCTAAGAGCCAGGCATAAATTAAGGCGATTATTATTCTTCGTCAGCTCAATAACCTCTTTAAGCTCTCGCTGGCATTTGTCGGGGAATCGATCAATCTGGCCAATCGTCTCCAGCCGGATATCATTTTCATTGAGGTTATCAGCCTCTTTTCGCAGGGAGCTGGCCAGCAGCCGCATCAACGCATTCACTTCCATTTTAGGGCGGCGCCAGTTTTCGGTCGAGAAGGCGTAGAGCGTCAGATACTTGACTCCCATCTGGGCACAGGCTTCCGTAATATCACGAACCGAATCCACCCCGGCTTTGTGCCCGAACGATCTCAGGTTACCCCGGCTTTTTGCCCACCGGCCATTGCCATCCATGATAATAGCAATATGTTCGGGGAGCTGTCCCTGCTCGATAAGCCGGGCCTGCAGCTGCTTGTCACTATCTTTCTGTTCCGTATTTGTAAGCGAAATTGGTTTCAAAAGCGTAAAATTGGTAATTAGCTAAGCCGTTAATATTAGAGTTTTATCCACGTTATTTCAAGCTTTATAACATTATAATTGACCGATCTGATGGTTCAGATCGATCATTTCCAACAGGGCCAAGGCTGCCTCGGCTCCTTTATTTCCCTTTCCGCTTTCCATGATTCCAGCCCGCTGCTGAGCCTGTTCTATATTATCTGTAGTCAAAACACCAAAAACAACCGGTTTATTGCCCTGAATATTCAATTCCGTAATTCCTCTGTTTGCAGCATCGCATACATAATGGAAATGAGGAGTATCTCCCCGGATGACGGCCCCTAAAGTAATCACACCATCGACCTTAGGCAACAATTGCCTGGCGATAAAAGGAATTTCATAAGCTCCCGGGCAGCGAACTACCACAATCTGTTCATCCTCCATCCCCTTTTGGCGTAAAACCTCCAGGGCCCCCGCGAGCAACTCATCGGTAATAAATGAATTCCACCTTGCCACGACAATGCCTATGGTGCTATCCGGATTCTCAATATTTCCTTTCAATTCTCGATGGTTCATAATCAATATTAGACGGTCATTTCTTTTCGCTTGTTTGTCAGCCTTAACAGGCGGTACACATACTTTGTATTTATAGTCACGATCCCAAAATATTTCTGATATTTTTTGGCACCGCCATGAAAATCACTGCCACCGGTTATCAGCAGCCTGTGACGGTCTGCAAATTTTTCAATCCGTTTCTGGGTTTTATAGTTGTGGCTGGGATGGATCGTTTCAATCCCATCTACGCCGGCTTCCACCAGTTGCTGCAGTTCCCTGTTCGTATACAGCTTGCCCGGGTGGGCAATAATCACCGCGCCCCCCGCTTCCTTGATCGTGTCGATAACCTGGTGGTGCGTATAATATTCATTGTAGATGGGTCCCAGTTTCTGGTCGCTGAGGTATCGGATAAACGCTTCCTTGAAGGACCCCACATATCCCTTGTCCAAAAGGACTTCGGCAATATGAGGACGGCCGATATTGCCTCCAAAGGCTTCTGCCTTCACTTCTTCAATATCAATATCGAACCCTTTCCGGGAAAGCTGGCCGATAATCCATCGAGCTCTTTTCAAGCGCGACTGGTAGTGGTCTCGGGTAAGTTGTCGGATGGAGGGATGATCGGGATCAAAACAGTATGCCAGCAGATGGCATTCGCGGCCATTAAAATCTGCCGTTATTTCTATGCCGGGAAGCAACCGGATCTCTTCTGTTTTTGCAGCTGCTTCCTGTGCTTTTCGATAGCCTTTTAACGTATCATGATCGGTAATGGCAATGATCTCAAGCTTGTGTTTTATCGCCTGCTGAACCACGTCGGCGGGACTCATATGTCCGTCCGAGGCCCGTGTATGGATATGTAAATCTGCTTTTGCCACTCTGTCAAAAATCTAAATTTCAGGCAACTAACCCGGATTTCACACCAAGAAATTTGTACTTCAGCAAGGCTGAAGGAAAAATAGCAGCGAAGAAATACCCGCGCGCGCACGGCACGCTATTGTTATCTTCAACGCCGCTGATGGACAACCTTCGAAGTATGTTACACATTTTTTGGCCTCAAAAATCGATATACGTTTATCTGTATCACAAGGGTACGCCAATATACCCTAAATCCTTGTGAGAAATACGGGCTCACACTATGTCACAAGCCCGTTACTTATTCGGAACTACTTATTATCAATGTTTCACCCACCTGAATTCGTGAACCGCTTAAGCCATTCAATTCTCTGAGTTTACTCACTGAAACACCGTGCTTGTTGGCTATATCAATAAGGGTGTCGTTCGGCTGGACGGTATATTCGCCATCGGCACCCGTAAGGGAAGCCAGGGTGAGATCCTCATTGCGTCGCTGCTTGAGCTCAATTTCCTGCTTTTCGTCAAAAGGCATCTGGCTTATTTTTTGATAGTAAGACTTCTTGGATTCATCCACGTATATCTCCAGCCGGTCGCCGGGGCGTATATAAGCGGTCAGGTTATTCCACGTTCTTATTTTGGAAGCCGTTACGTCAAACCATTCGGCGATATGACCAATGGTATCGCCTTTTCTGACCTCGTAGGTGATCACAGGTCCGCTGGGCTTTTCTGCTGCCTGAGGTTCGGTATGTTCGGACGAACGCTTCGACGAGGGCTCGGAGGCGGAAGACTGAGAAGCCTTGTTTTTATCGGCCGGACGACCGGATGCTATTTCGTCGGGGCTTTCGGTCGCGCTGCCGCCGGGAATAGGAACCACGACCTTTTGTCCCGGGTGGATGGTGCTGGACAGCCCCTCATTGGTCTCATAAAGAGCCTGAACAGAGGTGCCATACTTACGGGCGATAATACCCAACGATTCGCCGCTGCTCACGGTATGCATTGCAACATTCGATCCGCGCTCGTCTTTAGGTATATCTTCATAATTTTCTGCAAAAGTATCTTTCAAGCCTGCCGGCAGCTTAAGCGGATATTTCCCGCCGGGAGGCGTTGCCCAACGCAGAAGTTCCGGGTTGTATTCCTTTAACTCTTCCAGGGTAATACCGGCGGCTTCTGCCAGCGACTCCAACGACATCAACGGAGCCACCTGATACACATCGTAGCTGTAAGGATCCTCATCATATTTTTTGTCAAATCCGAACGATTCCGGCTCCTTGCCGATCATGGTGGCGGCAATATAGCTGGGGACGTAATTCCTGGTTTCACTCGGCAGGTGAGGCCAGGCTTCCCAGTAGTTTTTTTCTCCCCCGCCCCGGCGAATGGCATACTTCAGTCCGCGGGGACTGATATTATAGCCGGCCAGTGCCAGGTGCCAGTCGCCCCATACCTCGTATAAATCCCTGAGGTGGCGCGCGGCCGCACGGGTGGCCTTCTCCGGATCGCGCCGCTCATCTTTCCAAAAATTTACGTCAAGTCCGTACATTGAACCCGTGCCCCGGATGAATTGCCACATCCCTACAGCGGAAGCCCAGCTTTGAGCCCGCGGGTTCAGTCCGCTTTCAACCATTGACAAGTGAATAAGCTCCGTGGGTACGTCCTCCTCTTCAAAAATTTCCTTCATCATCGGGAAATACTTTTCCGAGCGCTTCAACCATTTTTCCATCACTTCGGGGCGTTTCAGAGAAAAATACATCAGGGAGCGATTGACCTTCTCATTTTGCACAAGAGGCACGCTGGTTGAGGGCGCAGGGAGATTTTCCGGCACACTGTAACTGTCCTTTATCCATTCATCATCATCAGAAAAAAGTTCCTCCCGTATTGCAAAAATTTCACCCTCTGTCTGCATTTCCGATTCTGTAATCCCATAAAATTTGCGGTATTCCGTCATGATGGAGCGGTATAACTCACTAAACCGCTGCTCCGTTTGCAACTCGGGATAGGTGTCCAGTAACTCCTGCAGTTTGTTCAACGCGTCGGTAATATGCTTTTCGGCCTGCAGGGGATTTTCGTTCATCTGCGCTTCGATTGCCTGCACATGTATCCGGTATATTTCAGCGATACGCTGCATCGTATCCTTCCCAAAATCCCCGCTGTTTTCCATAGAGCCTGAAAAAGAAGAACGGTCGGTTGCAGCCTTTTCTTCTTCCACTTGCTCATCCCCGAAGGGGTTGTTATAGGGCAGCATCATCGGAGAAGTAGGAACCTCCTTTAATTCAATCGCCTCAGTGGGTTGTGCCTGTTGTGCAGAAGCTGAGAAGCTTAGTGCCAGAGATAGGATAAGAGCAGAATATAACGTCTGTTGCATAGGAGTCAAACGATGTTTATGGTGTTATAGGTATTTATATCTATGAGGAATACCTGACAGTTTACTTATGTACTGGGATCAAAACGGTGATTCACAATTTCTTCAACCGAACATTGCTTTATTATTTATTCTGTGTGTCTACGCACGGCATCCCACCTATCACAATCTTTCTGTTCGGGACGCCATACACTCTCGGCGGTTTCGGCGATATAACCTGAAGAATAACTTCGCTCTTATAATAACTATTATTTAACCAATGAGCCACCTCATATACACCGGTTTTTTCAACGCATTTCTTACCGCCAAAACCAGCTGGCATATAGACATAAAGCATTCCTCAATCCAGGTAACGTATTCCATTTGCTATCCGTCTTCAAAACACAGGTCCAGCCGTTTCAGAGTATATAACAACTACTTTACCACAAACAGGCGTACTCGCCTGCTCTTCCACCCTCCCCGGGCCCTTGATCTTGACTTTGAAAAAACACGGTCTTCCTGCGACACTGCCAGAATCTTTTGCAAAACCGTTGTTTTGCAAAGCCCTCTGTTCATTAAAAAGAGTTAACGGATTGAGCACAAAGATTATAACAACGGCGGAGAATATATGCAGTGTATAAATGCTTGAAAGAGGCCTTTAAAAAACCAAGAGGGTTGTTCCATTCCAAAGCCTGAGCCATTTCAAATCGCAGTATATATATAAGACAATACTTGAGGACTTTGAAATCGCGCAAAGGCAGCGGGTGGGAAAAAGAGCGGTTTTACAAAGAACTCTGTGAATGTATAATATATTCATGGCGAGAAAATATCAAAAGACGACCGGTCCCGCCACTGCTTTAGTTTAAACAACAAGTCGCGGGGCACAAAAGGCAGGTTATCCAGTTCATCGACCGCGATCCACGCCACGTCTTCAATCAGCTGGTCACGGTCTGCCAGTTCAGGATCACGTCCAGCCGATGGCTTTCCTGTAATTTTACTCACTTCGAAATAGCACTCTACTGCATGGTACGGGTCATCAATCAGCTCGTGAAGGTGCAGAAGCCGGTGAACGTCTATCTCGGTCTGTGTTTCTTCCCGGAACTCGCGCTTGAGAGCATCAACCATTGACTCCCCGAAATCGACCCCGCCGCCGGGCGGCGTCCATACGGTTTTGCCGGTTACCGGAGATTGCAACTTTACCAGCAGGATGGCTTCCTGCACTATCATTACCCCGGCGACCCGAAGACGCAGCTGATGACCGAAAACGGATTCAGGGACATTCATTACGTTTCACTGACCACTATGCGCTCGCCATCCACCGGAATATTGAGATCGTGCTCCCGGGCGTGCTCCAGGCTGGCTTTTACAAAATCCACGAAAAGAGGCTGGGGATTATTGACGGTTGAACACAACTCCGGGTGGAACTGTACCCCCAAAAACCAGGGATGATCTTTGAGTTCAATAATCTCAACAAGATCACGTTCGGGATTAAAGCCGGAAAGGATCATCTTTTCTTCCACCAGCTTATAACGCAGGTTGTTATTCACCTCATACCGATGCCGGTGGCGTTCATGGATCAATTCTTCTCCATAAGCCGCATAGGCTTTTGTTCCTTTTTTAAGTTTGCAATCATACAGGCCCAGGCGCATAGTGCCGCCCTTGTCTTCAATATTCTTTTGATCGGGCATCAGGTCGATAATCGGGTGTTCCGTATGCTCATCGAATTCAGTGCTATTCGCTTCGGGCCACCCGCATACATTCCGGGCGTATTCAATAACGGCACACTGCATTCCCAGACAGATGCCGAAAAATGGAATATTGTTCGTCCGTGCATAGGTGATCGCCGACAGTTTGCCATCAATACCACGTCCCCCAAAACCGGGCGCCACCAAAATACCCGAAATATCCCTCAGCTTGTCCTTAACATTATCCTTCGTCAGATGATCTGATTGTATCCATCGGATATTGACTGCACAGCCGTTAACGGCCCCGGCATGAATGAAGGCTTCAACAATCGATTTATAGGCGTCGTGATGCTCAACATATTTGCCAACCAGTGCAATATTAATTTCGGTGGAAGGATTTCGCACGGCCTCCACAAATCCTATCCAGCGCTCCAGGTCGGGGACCCCGGCATCCAGCTTTAGTTTTTTAATGACCCGTTCATCGAGGCCTTCTCCCTGCATCAGCAGGGGTACCTGGTAAATACTCTCGGCATCGAGGGAGGCGATAACATCCGCTACTTCCACATTACAAAACTGTGAGATCTTTTTGCGGATGGATTCATCCAGCTCATGTTCGGAACGCGCCACAATAATATCGGGCTGCAGTCCGCTTTCGGAGAGCGTCTTAACCGAGTGCTGGGTAGGCTTGGTTTTAAGTTCACGGGCTGCCGAGAGGTAAGGCACCAGCGTCAGATGGATAGACAGGGTATTCTCACGGCCCACGTCATACCGGAACTGTCGGACGGCCTCGATATAAGGCAGGCTTTCGATATCACCCACCGTACCGCCTATTTCGACGATGACCACATCATAACCGTCCGACTCACCAAGGGCGACGATATGCGACTTGATCTCATCGGTGATGTGCGGGATCACCTGCACCGTTTTACCCAGATAGGCTCCCTGGCGCTCTTTGGAGATCACATCATTATAAATGCGCCCCGTCGTGACATTATTTTCCTGGGAGGTTTTGATATCCAGGAAGCGCTCGTAGTGGCCCAGGTCCAGATCGGTTTCCGCCCCGTCTTCGGTTACAAAAACCTCTCCGTGTTCGTAGGGGTTCATGGTGCCCGGATCCACATTAATATAGGGATCCAGTTTTTGTACCGTGACACGGAGTCCCCGCGCCACTAAAAGGCGCCCCAACGACGCACAGATGATTCCTTTACCAAGTGAAGACGTAACCCCTCCGGTTACAAAGATGTATTTTGTGGACATGAAAGCATTGGTTAATTAGGGAAAGTAAAAAATAGAAGGTTTCCGCTCATCATTCAAACCCTAATGCATTTTTTTTAGAAAAAACCCGTCCGACCGCACGACATCCATTCACTGCTGCTTTTTCCACTGGTTGATTACCACCTTAAGCAGATCCGGTTTGTTCGTAAAAATACCGGTAACCCCGGCGTCCAGCAGCTTACGCATCCGATTCGGGTGATCTACGGTGTAAATGAAATGGGGAATTCCTCTGCTGTTAAGATCCCTCCTTCTTTTGGCGTTGAACTGGCGATAACTCATATTACAGGCATCGGCTTTATACTGTTTCACGAGCTCGCCGGGCAACCTGTTTTTTGAGGCGGCCCGGTTGTATAACAGCGCAACGGGCATGTGCGGATCCAGCGTTTTCAAGTGCGTCACGGCCCGATAATCAAAGCTGGAAAACAGAACGTGCCGGCCCATCCCGTACTCCTTCACCAGCTGCAGGCATTTTTCCACTATACCCCCGGAACGCTGGTCCCTGACGGCCTCTGTCTTTATTTCTATATTGAGCGCGATGGTACCGGCGGCAAACGCCAGCACTTCTTCCAGCGTTGGGATCTGAACACCTGCAAAACCCTTATCAAACCAGGCCCCGGCATCCAGTTTTTTGAGCTGCCGAAGCGTGTAACGGGAAAGCAACCCCTTTCCGCTGCTGTGCCCTTCAAGTTTCGCATCGTGAAAAACCACCGGTACGCCATCCCTGCTCAACAGCACGTCCAGCTCGATCATCTCTGCTCCCAGCTCTACGGCTCCCTTGAAAGAAGCCATCGTATTTTCGGGATAATAGGCGCTTGCGCCGCGATGTGCGATCACCATGCAGCCACCCTCATTGTCCTGGTAGAGCGCCGGCAGCCGATATCGGTCAGACATATAATATGCAGAGGCAAAAGTTTCTAATTGACAGCTGAATATCTATTTTTCGCGCTCTTTTTTCCATGTCAGGTATTCAACAAGCTCTTTGAGCTGCTTCTTTTGATAGAAAATGAGTCCCACATTGATACCGAAAATAGCTATTATAATCAGAAAAACGGTTTGACTGAGTTCGGTAATATCGAAATAAAAGGAATAGCCGAAAATCAACAGTGCGGCGACATTCACCGCCATCATGACCCATT
>NZ_JBEPWZ010000085.1:0-10824 GCF_041642155.1 Fodinibius sp. | reverse complement strand
GTTTCTGTAGCAAAAAATATTAATTAAAGCGGTACTGATCTAACTACATGTAATTTGTTAAGTTTTTTTAAATTGTTATTATAAAACATGGTTTAGTTTCGCCTGTTAAATTATAAGCATCTACCTGTGAAAGTACGAACGATTATTATAACTTGTAGAGGTTGGAAAAGCTTTTAAAATCATAAGCCAGACATGAGGGTATAGCCGATATGCAAGAACAGATTAAAGAAATCACCAATACACTTGAAACCTCGAGTGGGAGTTTCGATTACATCAGTATCTCCCAGCTTTCAGAGGATCATTCTAATATAAAAAAGTTGCCCTTTTCCATCCGCATCCTGCTGGAAAATGCCCTCCGAAATTATGATGGTTTCCTGGTAGATGATAATCATATTACCAATTTGTTGAATTGGAGTCCGGAAGGCAGCGAGAATTCTATTCCCTACAAACCTGCACGGGTATTAATGCAGGACTTTACGGGCGTTCCCGCGGTGGTAGATATTGCGGCAATCCGTTCTGAGGCTATCCGTAAAGGAAAAGACGGGGCAAAGATCAATCCTAAAGTACCGGTAGATCTAATCATTGATCACTCGGTGCAGGTGGATTTCTTTGGAACCGACTATGCTTATGAGAAAAATGTTGAATATGAGTATAAGCGCAACAAAGAGCGTTATGAGTTATTAAAGTGGGCGCAGAACGCCTTTAACGATTTTACGGTCGTGCCGCCGGGTATGGGCATTTGCCACCAGGTGAATCTGGAATATCTTGCCAAAGGCGTGGTTGCACGCGATGGCTGGGCCTTTCCTGATACATTGGTAGGTACGGACTCTCATACACCCATGGTAAATGGGATTGGCGTTGTTGGCTGGGGCGTTGGTGGAATTGAGGCCGAAGCAGCACTGCTTGGACAACCCATCTATTTTACGACTCCCAAAGTGATCGGTTTGAAGCTTACGGGAAAACTTCCGGAGGGGATCACCTCAACCGATATGGTGCTGGAAATCACCAGAAAGCTACGAAAGCATGGGGTAGTAAACGATTTTGTAGAAGTATTTGGTGATGGATTAGATCATCTTTCGGTACCGGACCGAGCCACCATTTCCAATATGTCCCCCGAATTTGGCTGTACCGTTACGTACTTCCCGATTGATGACCAGACTATCCGATATATGGACAGTACAAATCGGGATGAGGCTCAACTTGAACTGGTAGAAAAATACTGCAAGCAAAATCTGTTGTGGCGTACCGGTGAAGAAGAAATTGAATATAGTGATGTGGTAACGGTCGATCTTTCTGAATTAGAGCCTACTGTTTCAGGGCCGAAACTACCGCATGAAAAAATTCTGGTCAGAAAGCTGAAAGATCAGTTTAGCCATTTACTTAAGGAAGTGCATGGCAGGGATTACCTGCCGCGGGAAAGACGCGAGGTATGGTATGGCGAGGGGGGATCGGGTACGGAAGTACACCAGGATGATGAGCTTGCTCAAGCGCAGCGACAGCAAGTTAGCGACGTGGAAGTAAAAATGGATCGGGACAAGCTGCGATCAGTACACATCAGGCGCGATAATGAAGAATATATTTTAAGTGATGGTTCCATTGTGGTAGCAGCTATCACTTCCTGTACCAACACTTCCAATCCCTCGGTAATGTTGGGCGCAGGACTGGTTGCCCGCAATGCCATTCAAAAAGGGCTTGACGTAAAACCCTGGGTAAAAACATCCCTTGCGCCGGGTTCCAAAGTGGTGACCAACTATTTAGCACGCTCCGGGCTCCTGAATGATCTGGAGGCCTTGCGTTTTCATGTGGTGGGTTATGGTTGTACTACCTGCATTGGGAATTCCGGTCCATTACCTACACATATTGAAAAAGCTATTGATAAAAGCGACCTTGTAGTGTCTTCCGTACTAAGCGGCAACCGCAATTTTGAAGCCCGTATTCATCCCAAGATACAGATGAATTTTCTGGCTTCGCCCATGCTCGTTGTCGCTTATGCTATTGCCGGCCGCGTGGACATCAATTTAATGGAGGAGCCGCTGGCGACGGACGCCAACGGGCATGAGGTATTTCTTAAAGATATTTGGCCGACCCAGGCTGAAATCCAGGAAGCCATTGAAAGCGCTACTGCCAGGGAAGATTATGAACACGAGTACTCGGTCATTTTCGATGGGGAGGAACAATGGCAAAATCTGGAAGCCCCAACGGGCCTGGATTATGAATGGAAAGAAGATTCGACCTATATTAAGGAAATCCCGTTTTTTAAGGGCATCAGTGAGAAACCTGAACCCATGCAAAATATCCAGGGTGCCCGGGTATTGATGAAATTGGGAGACTTGGTCACAACCGACCATATATCGCCGGCCGGTGCATTTGCTGAAGACAGTCCCGCAGGAAAATATTTGAAATCAAAGGGGATTGAAAAGGGAATGTTCAATTCATATGGTTCACGACGCGGAAACCATGAAGTAATGATGCGTGGTACATTTGCAAACGTACGTATCAATAATGAACTTGTCGATCAGCAGGGTGGCTATACGATTTATTTCCCTGAAAGAAAGGAAATGCCGGTGTATGATGCTGCCATGAAATATAAAGAATCCAATACGCCCTTAGTGGTACTGGCGGGAAGCAGCTACGGGGCAGGCTCCTCTCGTGACTGGGCCGCCAAAGGTACTGACCTTTTGGGAGTTAAGGCTGTGATCGCTGCGTCCTATGAACGCATTCACCGGTCGAACCTGGTAGGCCTGGGCGTGCTGCCTCTGGAATTCAAAAACGGTGAGAATGCCGACAGTTTAGGACTCACGGGCGAGGAAATTATCAGTATTAATGGTATTGAAGAGGGACTTGCACCTGGAAAGGAACTGGAAGTGGTTGCTGAACACCCGGAAGGTAAAAAGACTGAGTTTAAGGTGATTGCCGGATTGGATTCTCAAATAGAAATTGAATATGTAAAACACGGTGGAATACTGCAATATGTACTGCGTCAGTTTTTAGAGGAGTGAAAAGGGATCCTGAAGTATGGAAATCAAAGTTTAGCCAGGCTCTGATAAATTAATTATATTTCCGTATCTCTCTTGATGAATAGTTAGGCCTTGCAGGTTGATAGCTTGCAGGGCTTTTTATATTGAAAATTAAAAATATTGTGTAACCTTCCTGTACTTCGATCGTCTTATTTATGGTGAAACCAACGACACTGGTAACACTGGATAGCCAGGCCCTGTATCTTGACCGGTGCAGGGTTTTTTATTTATGCCCAGAACCCCGCCTAATAGAAAAGAAAAAAAGAAAGGGTTAAAATAGTTGTTGTCCCAACGTTGTCCACAGCCAAAAACGAAAGCCAAATTTATGATTATATCATATGCTGGGAATACCTGTAACTCTTTGGCAGGCAATAAGTACCCGAGGGGGGACTCGAACCCCCACGACCGCAATGGCCACCGGATTTTGAATCCGGCGCGTCTACCAATTCCGCCACTCGGGCTTCTTTCCTATACATGAAACTAAAGAAGTATATCCTTCTTTTGAGAAACCAAATATAAGGGATTGGGTTGTACTAATACAACACAGAATTATTATTTCAAGAAGACCTCGATATGAAATCGGTAAAAAGGGATAACGGAGATGGTGAGGAAATGGAGAAGGGGATAGGTGGCAAAGTAAAAAGCCCGCTACCTGGGGCAGCGGGCTTTTCTTTTAGATAAGATCTTAGCCGGTAATACAATTTAGTTACCGGAAGGGGGTTGCTGTTGCGGCATTTGTGAGCCCTGTCTTTCCTGCATCATGCTTTGTATGGTTTTTCTGAGTTCGGGATCCTGCTGGGCGGCCTGGCTGATTTGCTGGAATCGCTGCATCTCCATGCCGGCGTCTTCGACAGCAGTCGTCACTTCCTGCTGAATTTCTCCCTGGACTTCCTGAAGAGATTCGGATGCGCTCTCAAATTTTTCCATCTCTTCATCACTTATATCGGCATCCTGAGTCTGGTCCTGACTCTGTCCCTGGGGCGACTGACCCATTTGAGTTGATTGGGCAATTTTTTGATACGTTTCTACATCCAGCCCCTCTTCTTCAATGATGCCTATCATTCTCTTCTGGGCTTTCATCTGCACTTGCTGTGCATCCATGGCAGCATCAACGAAGGTTTCAGCTTCCTCTTCAGAAACATCAATGTCAGGAGCAGATTGTTGCATCTGACCCATTTGACCAGGCTGTTGCTGAGGTTGCTGCTGTTGGGATGGCTGCTGAGGCGTCTGCTCCGCTGTTTCATCGGTATCATTTTGGCACCCGATGAGCGCAAGCACTAATACAAAGGACGATAGATATTTTAAGAAATTTGTCATTATTTTTTTTATAAGGAATTTATATTATCACGGTTTGATATTTTCGAACGAATACGCGCTGATTTTATTTCCTGTTTGTATAAATTGAGCTGCAATCAGATCTGTTTGCCAGGATAACACCTGAATTTCGGGGTTAACGGCCCTGGGTGCAATTAAAAGGGAATGTCATCATCGGTGGCCGAGAGATCGATCGTCGGTTCCTCGTCATTAAACGGTGCATTATTATTCGGAGGTCCGGCCTGTATGTCACTACCTTTTTCGATTTTCCAGGCCTTTACATCGGTATACCAGTTGCCTTTGTATTCCCGGCTCTGGATATCAATGTGAGCCACGATCTCTTCGCCTTCCTGCACATCGGCCTGGTCAATATTGTCCCCCCACTGTGTGATACATACGTTCTTGGGATATTTTCCTTCCGTTTCCAGGATAAAGTCGCGTTTGCGCCAGGGACCGTTTTTACCGGTGCCCGACTGTTCTTCCAAAATTTGCTTAACGGTTCCTTTTAATTGTAAATCCATAGCGTGTAGTATGCGGTCATTCTAATAGTTGAAGGCTGCTTAAGGATAAGGTCTCCAACTCTGGCATGCAAAAATTACCTGTGAAAATTTCGCTTGGATGAGAGAGCAAAGACGAAGCGTTTAGAATTCATTTCTGTCTGAGAGACGGTGTTTCTTACCCTCTTAGGTTAAGCGATATTCTGAAAACAGCATCTTCATTAATGACCCCGAATCACGTTTATTATCCTCTTAAGTTAAGCGATTTTAGCTGCGTCGCAGGAACGTCCGGATAATTTTTTCACACCGGGTATTTTTTGATGCCCTCTTTTCCTGGCTTAAATTAAAAGGGAATACACAGAATCAAGATGATAGCAAACAAATAAAATGGTAAGTTGTACGCTCTGAACAGCAGCACAAAATTAATAACAGAACATGGCTCAATCACTGCTAATTATCGGATCGGTATGGCCGGAGCCCGACTCCTCGGCAGCGGGACGTCGTATGCTGCAGCTGATTTCGCTGTTTCAGTCCCACGGCTGGGAAATAGTGTTTGCCACTTCGGCTTCTGAAGGCGACTACGCCGCAGATCTCCGGGCGCGGGATATCCGGTGCGTGCAGACGGCTATCAACAGTTCTGAATTTGACGACTTTATAATAAAACTGCAGCCTTCGGCCGTGCTGTTTGACCGCTTTATTGTAGAGGAACAGTTCGGTTGGCGGGTTGCGGAACAGTGTCCCGATACCGTGCGTATCCTGGATACCGAGGACCTGCACTGTCTGCGCCGCGCCCGCCGCCGGGCGGTGCAGGAAGGCCGCCCCTTCGATCCCCGTGAATTGTTGGGAGATGATACCGCTAAACGTGAGGTAGCCAGTATCTTACGGTGTGATATTTCGCTTATAATTTCTGATTTTGAAATGACCTTGCTGGAAAACCTGTTTGGCGTTGAGGCTTCGCTGCTGTTTTATCTCCCTTTCCTGCTGACGTCGGTTGAGGAAGGGGACCGGGAAGACTGGCCGGGGTTTGAGGAGCGCAGGGACTTCGTGACCATCGGTAATTTTCGTCACCCGCCCAACTGGGATGCCGTGCAGTATCTAAAGCAGCAGGTCTGGCCGTTGGTCCGCCGGCAGCTGCCGCAGGCGGAGCTGCATATCTACGGGGCCTATCCCTCCCGGAAAGCAAGGCAGTTAGACTGTCCGGGGGACGGCTTTTATATCGAGGGGAGGGCGGGAGATGCCAAAGGAGTCGTTCGAAGCGGAAGGGTGACGCTTGCTCCTCTTCGGTTCGGGGCGGGGCTCAAGGGCAAACTGGTGGAGTCAATGAGGTGCGGGACGCCCAGCGTAACGACCAGTATCGGGGCGGAGGGGCTTTCGGGCCGCCTGCCGTGGAGCGGAGCCGTTGCGGATGAACCCCAAAGGATTGCCTCGTCCGCTGTTCAGTTGTATACTGACCGGGAAGCCTGGGCCCGTGCGCAGCAGCGAGGTATTCGTATTATTAACGAGCGGTTTGATAAAGAGCAGTTTGCGGACGAATTTACCGACCGGTTGGGTACTATCCGGCAAAACCTGCGACCGCACCGCCGCAACAATTTTATAGGTGGGATCTTACTGCATCATACCACGGCCAGCACCAAGTATATGTCCCGGTGGATTGAGGAAAAAAACCGGCTGGGAAAGGAGATGGAATGAGTCGGGCATTCGTATGGTTGTTATATTTAAGCAGTAGTGAATTCCGATAGGTGTATAAGCCGGTGCTATTTCCATGGTAATAATTTTGGCAGCAGTCGTCATCGGGATCCTTGTCCTGGCCTGGTTCTGGAAGATTCCGGTCAGGGGCCTGGTCCGGGCGCTTGAAAAAGACGGGAGCAGTAGGGCGGAAGCCTATGTGATTGTTCTTTTACTGCTGGGAGGATCTGCCGCGGTCATGTATTTGATCATGGAAGTGCTGTAAAGCTTTGAGGTAGAGGGCTGGCCTCATTTTAAAAAACATCAGTCAGTTTTTATATAAATTATTATGTATAACAATATTTTATTCCCAATTAATTACTTATAGTAATTACTTAAGGTAAATTTTAACATCAATACTTCCTACTATTATGATGAAACTAAAGACGATCTTTCTCTATATGGTGTTCTCCGGTTGTTTGGTATGGAGTGGTATGGCACAGGAATCCACAACGGTTGTGGTGCGTGCCAAGGCGAAGGACGCCAAGTTTATCGGGTCCTCGATGAACGGGGCCCGCGTAACGATAACGGATATCAATACGGGGGAGCTGCTGGCCGAAGGGCTGACCGAAGGTTCCACCGGTGATACGGAACGAATCATGCGGCAGCCGCACCGGCGGTATGTGGATTTGAGCAGCGAAGGGGCAGCTAAGTTTGAGACTACTTTTGAGCTTTCGGAACCGACCTTTGTGACGATTTCCGCGACGGCCCCGGTTGCCCAAAGACAGTCCGAAGTTACTTCCAGTACCCAGCTTTGGCTGATTCCGGGGAAGGATATCACCGGGGATGGCGTAGTGCTCGAGATTCCGGGCTTTGCCATTGACATCCTTCAGCCCCAGGCACACGAGCGCAACAGCAGTGACACCATGACCATCAGGGCCAATGCGGTCATGATGTGCGGGTGTCCCATCGAACCGGGGGGCATGTGGGACAGCGACGAGATGGAATTTACCGCTGTCGTCAGCAAGGGAGAGCGGGAGGTAGCCCGGAAAGTGATGGACTATGCCGGAAAGCAAAATACCTTCGAGACCAGCTTTTCGCCCGAAGAGGAGGGAGCCTATCAAATTACAGTGTACGGTTACGATTCAAGAACGGGGAATACGGGCGTAGACCGGACCACTTTTATCAAATAGGGAATAGTAATCAGTGTGTCAAAGATAAAAGCGAGTTAGAAGCTGGAAATTAGGAAGGATTGGAAAATTTCAATAATCAATCCTTGAGTCGAAGGTTGGAAATAAGCAGCCTTAACTATCTAAAACTACTACCTGCTAATATCCGTTGGGATTCTGAGACTGCCATCGCCAGGAGTCCCTGCACATATCCAGAAGGGTGCGCCGGGCTTTCCATCCCAGCTCCTTTTCCGCTTTGCCGGGATCAGCGTAGCAGCTCGCAATGTCACCGGGACGCCGGTCGGTGATTTGGTAGGGGACCTCTTGCCCCGATGCCTCCTCGAAGGCCTTGACTACGTCCAGTACGCTGTATCCCTGTCCCGTGCCCAGGTTGTAGGTGACAACCCCCGGTTTTTCCGATAGTTTCTCCAGCGCTTTCAGGTGCCCCACCGCCAGGTCAACCACATGGATGTAGTCGCGGACCCCGGTACCGTCGTGAGTGGGATAATCATCACCGAACACCGACAGCCGGTCAAGCTTTCCCACGGCAACCTGCGTGATATAGGGCATCAGGTTATTGGGAATGTCATTGGGATCTTCGCCAATGCGTCCGCTTTTGTGCGCCCCGACGGGATTAAAATAGCGCAGAAGGGCAATATTCCAGCGTTCGTTTGCCCTGTGAAGGTCGCGCAGGATCTTTTCAATAAACAGTTTCGTTCGTCCATACGGATTGGTGGTTTGAAGCGGAAAATCTTCCCGGATAGGCACTGTATGGGGATCCCCGTAGACGGTGGCCGAAGAGCTGAAGACCAGGTTCGAGACCCCGTGTTTTTGCATCACCTCGCAAAGATAGAGCGTGCCGGTCACATTATTGTGATAATAGGAGAGCGGTTTGCTGACCGATTCGCCCACCGCCTTATACCCTGCAAAATGAATGACGGCATCAACCTCGTGCCGGGCAAAAATGTCACCCAGCGCTTCTTTGTCCAGCAAATTAGTTTTATAGAAGGTGAGTGACCGGCCGGTGATCTCTTCCACCCGAGTCAGGGCTTCTTCTTTGCTGTTCGAGAGATTGTCAACGACCACCACTTCGTGCTTGTCATTCAGAAGTTCTACGACCGTATGGCTGCCTATATACCCGGCACCCCCTGTAACCAATATATTCATCTAAGTATCTCTATGGATTAAATTAATGTCTTTGCCGTTTAAATAGATATTACAACCTGACTGAATCCTATAATACGTAAATATCGTCAATCCTCCTGCTTTGCCAAAAGTGCTGCCCAAGGCTATCCTCCCGGGAAGAAGAACGTGTTAAACAGGAAATATTTACAATATTTTGAAAAATCATACGAATCTCTCCCGATTCATTCGGGGGATAAGAAGTCAGGGAGATGTACTCCGTTAATAAACTTCATCTGTATTGAAAACAGCTCTTCATTTCCCGGAATATAAATGTAATAATGGTTCATAGAAAAAATTAAGATGTTTTAATTATGGACTTAGATGGAATAATTTTTCTTCCTGTCTCTATTGGGCATAGTGATTCTACCGGCGTTCACGGCTTTTGTAGCAACGGCCGTTACGGAAATATCACGGATAATTCTATTTATTCTCTACATGCTATTCTTTATTTTTGAAAAGTTAACCAAGAAAGGCGGTTTGACAGTGGGTAGTACGATGCGATCGGCAGCACATTATTTATCTGGCATATTTTTACCACTATTACTTCTTGCTTCTTTTTCTGTTCCTGTTGCTGAAGCCCAGTATTTCGGGCGCAACAAGGTGCAGTATGAAGATTTCGATTTTCAGATTCTGGAGACTTCGCATTTTGACATTTACCACTACCCCCGGGAGGCAGAAGCGGTAAAAGATCTGGGCCGTCTGTCGGAGCGCTGGTACCATCGCCATTCCAACTTGCTGGGACATGAAATAAGCGCGACCAACCCGCTGATTATTTATGCCAATCACGCCGATTTCCAGCAGAATGATATTGTACCCAATGTGGGGGTGGGGACCGGAGGGGTGACGGAGGGACTCCGGAACCGGGTCATTATGCCGTTTGCAGAGGCTAATCAGAGTACGAATCATGTACTGGGACATGAGCTGGTGCATGCTTTTCAATATGATATTGCCCGGACATCGGAAAAAATCGGCGGTATACGGGCCACCAGCCAGCTCCCCCTCTGGTTTATCGAGGGGATGGCTGAGTACCTGTCGGTCGGAGCGGAAGATACCCATACGGGGATGTGGCTGCGGGATGCGGTTCGACGGGAGGATATCCCCAGTTTAAAGGATCTGGCCAACAGCCGTGAGTACTTCCCTTATCGCTATGGCCACTCGGTATGGACTTATATTGGCGGAGTATGGGGCGATGAGGTCGTTCCCCCCCTGTATAGTACCAGTGCCCAGAAGGGGGTGGGTCAAGGAATAGAGGAAACGCTTGATATTTCGATGGATTCCCTGTCTACCCTGTGGCAGGAGTCCGTCAAAAGAAAATACGCCGAGACGGTAAAGGAACACAATGACCCTTCTGAAGTCGGGAAGAAAATCCTTGGAAAGTCAAAAGGCACCGGCGGCATCAATGCGGGACCTTCCCTCAGTCCGGATGGGCAGTATGTAGCCTTTATTTCAGAAAAAAACCTGTTTTCCGTGGAACTGTTTTTGGCGGATGCGGAGAGCGGTGAAATAATTCGCAGCCTGACCAGCACCGTTACCAACCCGCACCTGAATGCGCTCCGCTTTATAGAATCCGCCGGCAGCTGGTCGCCGGATGGCGAGCGTTTTGCAGCCGTGGTTTTTGCCAAAGGCGATAACCGGATTATTATTATTGATATTGAGGATGGTCATACGGTACGCACGCTTGCGTTTGAGGAAGTTGGGGCAATAACCAATCCGGCATGGTCGCCGGACGGCCATAAGCTGGCATTCTCAGGTTCGGACGGGGGCTACACCGACCTGTATATGTATGATATGCAGCAGGATTCCCTGCGGAAACTGACGGAGGATCGCTATTCGGACCTGCAGCCGGCCTGGTCGCCCGACGGCTCAGCGCTTGCTTTTGTGACGGATCGGGGGTCCGGGACCGATTTGGACAGGCTGACTTTCGGTACGTCGGTAATCGGTTTGTATGACCTGGGTACCGGCGAAATCGATCTCATG
>NZ_JBEPWZ010000084.1:0-10939 GCF_041642155.1 Fodinibius sp. | reverse complement strand
CAGTAAAAATTAAAAATTGTATATGAGAAGCTAAGAAGCATCGAAGTTCACTATTTAATGGAACGCAAAGGACGCATCCCAATCCAAGGTCCTCGTTTCTCATTTGTCAATTCTCAATTCCTAATTCTTAATTCAGCCTCCGGGCCAGAACCACGGTTTTTTTGAAGGTCTTATTGCTTCCGGAGGCGCTGTCGTAGGCTTCAAAAACGATGATATAGATCCCGATGCGGTTGCGTCGGCCGTCATCTCTGCGACCGTCCCAGCTGAGTGTACCTTCATATCCGGCCGGTTTGCCGTCGGCCAGCTCTTTGATGTGCCGCCCGTAACGATCAAAAATATTGACGCGCAGCAGGTAGTCGGACTGATCGAGCTTATAGCCGATGACCAGGTTATCTTCATAACCATCGCCATCGGGAGAGAAGGGATTGGGAGCAAAACTGATACCGGTTTCATTCGGTTGTTCGGGGCGCTCCTGGTACAGGGAGTTGCCGTCGCCGGGCGTGCCGCCTTTGGGGTGCACGCTGGACCCCCAGTTCTCCCCGTTGTTGCTGGGTCCCCCGGGCGCGATGCGCTCCAGTGCAATGCCCCGGCTATCCGCGAGGTTGGGATTATGCCACGTTTCGCTGTAATGGACAGAATCGATCGCAGCACCAGTGCTGTCGGCGATATAAACGGCATCCTCGGAGGCCAGTCCCAGGCTGCTTCGGTCCACCCGCAGGATGGCTTCCATATGGGTGGTATCCACGTCAAAGAAAGTTGCAATTCTCGATTGGGCAAAGGCGGGCGCCGGATCAGCATAAATCAGCACCGTCTCTCCCGGTAATACCCACCGGGCTCTTGTTGAGACCGGCCGCAGCTCCCGGACCTGTTCGTTTTCATCCGGGGCATCGTGCAGCAGAAGACCCTCCAGCGAGAGAGCATAGTCACGTGTATTATAGAACTCGACGTACTCCCCTTGATCTGCCTGCATATCGTTTTTGTCAGCGATGGGGAGGAACATGATTTCGTTGATAACAAGGTCACCGGCCTGCAGGGGCCGGGCGACCGGAATATCACTGCTCGGCGTCACATTTCCGCGTATATCGGTGAGGTTTTCGACGGTAATCGTCTGGCTCGTGGCATTAGCATCCGCCCCCGGTGCCTGCAGAAATATTTGGTGTCCCATCGCAGCATCGAAAGAACTGACTGCCAGCGGTGTTCCATTGAGGATGAAGTGCAAATCGTCGGTACGGCGAATGAATTCGTTGAAAAGGATTTCGATCCGGCCATCCCCGGGATTATTTGCAAAAACGACCCGCGGCGGTGAATTATCTTCTTCAAAGTTCACGTTCTGAACCCCGGCTGAATGGCCATTGACGGACAGGTTCGACTGCCAGTTGGACGGGTCATTGGAAGCGGCCAGCGGATCTTTCCGCTCCAGGGAATATCCCTCCGCCTTGTCCATCCAAGACGCTTGGTAGTGCAGTGAATCGATTGTTGAATCCGACTTGCTTTTGAGAACGAGGCCATCGCCGCTGTTATTGAGGGTGGGAAAACCGCTCAAAGCCATGGTCTTATTGTACTGCTGGGCAAAAGAGGTACTGCCGGTAAGGACGAGATAACTGTGAGCACGAAGCCGGGTATCCGGGGGAAAGGACCCCTCGTCATTGCCGTCGCGGAGGGACCAGCCGCTCAGGTCGATATTTTTGGCAGATCGGTTATAAAGTTCGACGAATTCAGCCGTTTTACTGCCCGGGATCGCCATGATCTCATTCAGTACTATATCCCCGGCGTCGGCCTCTTCAAAGCGCAGGTACTCGATTTCGTGACTGGATGATCCACCGCTGTTGCCGAATATATCAGGAATGCCTGAGACGGTAAGGGTATACGTTTCTCCCGATGTCATGGGACGGGCCAGGGAAAGGGTCACGGTATCGCTTTGCACCGATACCTGCTGCAGGGTTTGATTCGGGGAGAGCTGGTAGTTTTCAAATGCGGAAGCAGCGGCCGACTCCACCCGCTCAGAGAATACAAGCTGTAACTTTGATTCGCTCAGCGGGTGAAATTTCAGCACTTCCGGGGGCGTATGGTCATCCGGGATGGTGTTTGGCCGGCCCGGACTTCCGTCACCTTCCGCAGCAAGTCCCCAGTTTTCTTTAAAAACTGCCGAAACGGAGGTTGTTCTCCGTTCCAGGGCCCGTCCACTCCCATCGCCACCCCAGTCCGCAGTATACTGCAGGGAGTCCAGCACCATCCCCCTCCCGTTCTTCAATACAATCTCATCGCCGCTGTTATTCAGGGCGGGAAACGAAGGGCCCAATGCCAACAGCTGTATATCCGGATCTGTTTTCAGCAGGGTGTTGTCCGGGGCGAGAACTACATGGCTTTCGGGTGGCAGAATGAACGATTTCGAAGCGACCGCGGCCCCGGTGCCCCGGTTGTCACTCAGGGTCCAGTGCTGCAGGTCAAAAGACTGTCCGCTCCGGTTATAGATCTCAACATATTCCGTTGCCCCGGAAGCAGGTTGATGGTTGAATTCATTGATAAAGACGGTACCGGAGTCCGCCGCCGATATTTCATAAAAAGTAAAGGTTGTGTCTCCGGCAGCCATGATATTGGCAAAAATATCCTCGATGTTCGAAATCGCCAGCGTATGGGATTGGGCATTCTGCAGTGGATCGTCCAGCTCTAATTCCACGCTGTCCGGAGCAGTAACCGCTGCGGATGGGATACTTTTGCCGGAGAGGCTATAGTTTGCCGCTTCCGAGGCCGTCGAGGGATCCAGCCGTTCATTAAATCCGAGTCTTATCATCGTATTGGAGAGAATCGTTAGTTCTGTGAGCACGGGACCCGTTTCATCGGCCGGGACTTCATTCGGCTTCCCGGGCGTGCCGGCCCGGTCGGAAGGCGAGTTGCCCCAGTTTTCCCGGTAGATGCCCGGAGTGGATGCCGATCGCCGCTCCAGGGCCACCCCGCTGCCGCCCCAGTCCGAGGTATAGCTAAGCGAATCGGCCACCTCGCCTTTGGCGGTAATCAGCTGGATGGCGTCACCGCTATTGTTTAAGGCAGGGAGGTTGTGCTGAACATACCGTTGATCTGCAAAAACGGTTGCAAGCGATGCGGTGTCGGAAGAGAGCACGAGGAACGCATTTGGCGGCAAAACAAGCGTATCGGCTGAAAGGATTGCCTCATTCGTATCATCTCTGATTCGCCAGTTCTGCAGATTTAGGGATTTATCCGTTAGATTTTTCACTTCCACATACTCGGGCAGATCCTCCGGGGGATCATACATGAATTCATTGATAATAATATCCCCCGGCTCAAAAGGGTCAAAAAGGGAAAAGGGGATAGCAGCGTCAGGGTCAATCGCATTCCCGGACAGATCCTCAACGTTGCTTACAGACAGAAGGAATGTTCCACCGGCCAGCGGATCCTGGTAAAAGAGCGTAGCGGCATGATCCCGGATGGAAATGCTGTCGGGGGGACCGACCCCGTTATCGATGGAGAAGTCCGCGGTTCCTGCGCTGGCCGGGTCGATATCCCTGGTGAAAAGGACTTCAAACTGACGGTTTGATTCAATGTTGAGTTTTGATAATGCTATGGGAAACTCTACCATGGTAACATCGTCGAAGAAAAACTTATCCGCTCGTGTGGACGTATACGTAGAACGAATGCCGAAAAAGGAGGTCGAAGCATAGGTATTGTCCGTAGCCGTCCCTCCCTCCGGGGTGAGGGAGCCGTCGTAGCCTTCTCCTACTTCCAGCGACCAAACACCCCCGGCCTGCCGGGTTGCGCTGACTCTGAAGGAACCCCCGCTGCTGATATCGGTGGTTCCGGACAGGACCGTTTCTGCCTCGACGCCCTCTTCATAGCGGACAATCCGGAACACATCCTCCGACCCGTTTTCACCGCCGCGCACCGCGTAGCCGTTAACGGGACCGGAAAGGTCGGCCCGGTCGCTCAGCAGAAAAATTTCGACCCGGTTATTGCCGGATGGAGCAAAATCGAGCCGGATATACCATTCCCAGCTTCCGTTGACAGCAGTGGAAGGGACGGAAAGATAGGCGGGATCACTCCCGTCATTTCCGTCCAGCCGGAGCAGGTTGTTTTCTGCTTCTGGTGTAATGATAAACAGAGAATCGTCTCCGCTCCAGGCCGGGTCGGTGGTGAAATCTCCATCCTCAAAGTCGTCCTCGAAATAAATGGACTGGCTGTGACTCTCCGTTATTATTCCGAAAGAAAACAGCAGAACGAACCACCACAGGGAATGGCTGCTTGTAGTCATACTATATGTTTCTTGTCTCTTGATTTTTTGTCTGGCGGTCCCGATAGTCGCCGGGTATTAGGCTCTCATGAAGAAAGGGATGAAATAGCTGTCAACTATTCCACCCCGGAAGGATGTCTGGGTACGCTCTTTTCAACGGTATCAACGTTTGATTTCCAAATGTTCTGTAAGTAAGACCGTTTTGGAGGAGAATCCTTACAAAATTTTTTCAATTTTTTTATTTATTATGTAGGGAGCTTATAGGAAAAACCGTGAATTTTGAACAATAGCAATATTAATATCAAAGCTTGAGCGAATTTAAAACCGCAGCATATAAGGCATATGTGGGTTTTTTGATTCCCGAAAATGCTGAGATTGGCCAAACGAACGGTTTTGCAAAACTTTCATGTAATTTATTCCAAAAACAATGACTGTAAGCATGAATACTCGTATTCGTACCGTTCCTTTTGAAATCACAGGTGTATCGTACGGGTTAAAAGAAGTAAAGGGACTCATTAAGCTGAATGAGGAGGGATTTGAGCTGGAATATACGTTGCAGGATAGTTTTGTAGGGATATTCAAATCGGACATGAAGTCGACGATCATTCCGTATGGAAACCTGGAAGAGATAACCTATGAGAAAGGGTGGTTCGGCAGTAAGATTATCCTGGAGGGGACCTCAATGGATGCATTTGGCGGGCTGCCGGGGACGGAGCCGGGCAGTCGCACGCTAAAGATTAATCGTAAGCACCACAATGAGGCCGAAAAGCTGGTTTCGCATGCGCGAATGCGGCTTTCCGAATACCGGCTTAACGCGATGGAAGGAGAGGATGGATTCTGAAATAAGAATTATTGTTATCCGGAGAAACGTTCAAGATGCTAAAAAAAGAGATCCGGTTGTTTAACTGCGTTCCATTTCCTTGTCGATTTTCTTCCGCCGTAAACCGGCCAAAAAAAGCGGCCGACCAACCCGCTTCGGCGCCCGGGATGGAACGAGGCTTCCCCTTCCGAGCCTTCCCTGTTAAGGCCGGAAGGATAGGGTCGCAAACCTTTTCCCGGTTCAACACCCCGTTACCTTCCCGGCGAAGGGGGGGTAGTACTGGAATCCATTTTTAAGTTAAAAACGAATTCTATGAACTTTTAACTGAAATGTACAGGTGCGTTCTATTCTTTACCGGACACAAATGAATCCGAACCCAGCATATACAATATATAACGTAATGACTTACGACTCATAACACTCAGGACTCCTGGCGAAAATACCCCTTTGCCGCTAACAGCTCACCATTTAGGATAGCCCCGCCCGCCGCACCGCGAATGGTGTTATGGGCCATTGTCACATAACCCAAATCCATGACCGTTCCCTTGCGAAGTCGTCCCACCGCCGTTTGCATGCCCCCTTCGCGATCCGCATGCAGTCGGGGCTGGGGATGCCGGTCCTCTTCATACAGGCGAACAGGGAGCTCGGGAGAAGAGGGCAGGTCGAGATCCGCAATGGGGTTGTCCCACTCCGTAAATGCCCGTTTTGCGTCTTCCATATCAGCGGGCGGATGTTCCAGTTTCACTGAAACCGAGAGTAAGTGTCCCTCTATAGTCGGCACGCGAACGGCCGTCGCCTGGATCGGGAAATCACTGTACTCGGTCGTGTCCCCCTTGATCTGACCGAGCAGTTTGTTGGATTCAATTTGAACTTTAGGCTCTTCACCGCCGATATACGGGACGACATTGGCTACGATATCGAGGCTGGGGACGCCGGGGTAGCCTGCTCCCGAGACCGACTGCATGGAGGTAACCACCACCGAATTGATGCCAAAAGCATCGGCCAGCGGCTTGAGCGACATGGTCAGGGGCACTGAAACACAGTTGGGATTGGTGACAATCCACCCGCTGCCGTCGCTGCTGAAGGTCTGTTTTTTGATCAATTCCGCATGGTCGGGGTTGACCTCGGGAATCAGCAGGGGCACCTGGTCGTGCATGCGGTAGTTTTTGGCGTTGGAGATAACAGGAATGCCGGCCGCGGCGAATTCCTGTTCGATATCGCCGGCCACGGAAGAATCCAGGCCCGAGAACACAAAGCCAACGTCCGTGAATTCCGAAGCCCGACAATCGGAAACAGTGATATCCGCTATATCGGACGGCAACTCGGTTTTTTCAATCCAGTGGGCGGCCTGTTTGTATTTCTTGCCGGACGAGCGGGTGGAAGCTCCCAGTTTGGTAATGGTAAACCAGGGATGGTTTTCGAGTAAACGAATGAATTTTTGTCCGACAGCGCCGGTGGCGCCGAGTATACCGATTTGATATGAATGCATTATGTTAGTCAAGTTTGAATTATGTGCTTACTGAATCTATAGGTGCCAGGTATGAGGGGATAAGAGGTATCCGCTACCTGTCAGCGACCCTGAAAATAAGAATAAAAGGAGAATTAATTAAAGGCGTATTTTTTACTATCTTTGGTCGTCTTTGAATTTTTCAATCACAAACCTACTGAAGCAACATGTCAGTTACTGAACTCGAAAACCTGGATACTATTGTCTCGCTGGCGAAAGCCCGTGGATTTATTTACCAATCATCGGAAATTTACGGCGGACTGGGAGCCGTCTATGACTACGGTCCGCTTGGGACGGAATTAAAGCGTAATATCCGTGATTTCTGGTGGACAGAGATGACCCGGCGTCATGATAATATTGTGGGACTTGACGCCGCTATCCTGATGCACCCGAAGGTGTGGGAGGCCAGTGGGCATGTCGAGGGCTTCAACGACCCGATGATTGACGACAAACAGTCGAATAAGCGTTACCGGGCCGACATGCTGGTAGAGGGACATATTGCCAGGCTGAGAGGCAAAGGCAAAGCAGAGGAAGCCGACGAGCTCCAGCAGCTGCTGGACACAGCCGGTTCCCGGGAAGGATTGTGCGAGGATCTTCACCAGATTATCATGGATCACGAAATCAGGGCCCCGGAATCGGGCGCCTTCGAGTGGACCGAAGTGCGCCAGTTCAACCTGATGTTCCAAACCCAGTTTGGGGCTACCTCGTCCGGGGACGACGGGGATGCGGTGTACCTGCGTCCCGAAACCGCCCAGGGTATCTTCGTTAATTTCAAGAATGTGATGGATACGGCGCGCCAGCAGGTGCCGTTCGGCATTGCCCAGGTAGGGAAGGCGTTTCGCAATGAGGTGGTGGCCCGGCAGTTTATATTCCGCATGCGTGAGTTTGAGCAGATGGAGATGCAGTATTTTGTAGAACCCGGCACCGATGAGGAGAGTTACAACAACTGGCTAAACAAGCGCCTGGAGTGGCACAAGGCACTGGGCATTCGCCCGCACAAGCTGCGAACCCACCCGCATCCCGAAGATAAGCTGGCCCACTACGCCGCGGATGCCGCCGATATTGAATATGAATATCCCATCGGGTGGCAGGAGGTGGAGGGCATCCATAACCGGACGGATTTCGACCTTTCCCAGCATCATGAGTATTCCGGCAAGAAGCTGGAATATTACGACCAGAAAAAACAGAAACGGTATACGCCGTATGTGATTGAAACATCCATCGGCTTGGATCGTACGGTCATGATGGCGCTCTGCGATGCTTATCGCGAGGAAGAGGTGGATGGGGACAGCCGAACGGTGCTGAAACTGAATCCGGCGATTGCGCCGACAGATGTGGGGATCTTTCCGCTCATCAAGAAAGACAAGCTGCAGGATCTGGCCCACAAGATCGAGCAGGATCTGCGCGGGGACTATAAGGTACTGTACGACGAGTCGGGATCTATCGGTAAGCGCTATCGCCGCCAGGATGAGGCGGGTACACCCTTTTGCATTACGGTGGATTTTGACGGCGTGGAGTCTGAGGGCGAAGATACGGTAACCATCCGCTATCGCGACGACATGACGCAGGACCGGGTGCCGGTGAGCCGCCTCCGCGAGGTGATCAGCGACAAAACAAAAAGCTGGAAGCCGGAGTAGAAGTTCTGGCGTTGGGTTTTCTCATTTAGCTGTTGGGGATAGCGTCAGAGGACTTGTCATTAACCATGATTCTTAGCAAGCGAGGGTATTGAGGTATGCAAAATACAAGAATCATTAAAAGGCGAGTTCGAGCCACTGTATCATGCATAATCAGTACATTACGACAGATGGATACAGGTATCCCTGGTCCGGTTACGCTGCTGTTCGTTGTCACTGTTTTTTCATCTATTCCTCTGTCCTGTGCTATGTTGATCGGCGAGCGCGGATCTGTCACTCGAAATGACTGGCGTATAGTGAACGTGTTCCCCCATGATACGACCGCTTTTACCCAGGGATTAGTCTTTTATGACGGATGGCTATATGAAAGCACGGGCAGGAGGGGACAGTCGGAGATCAGGAAAATTCGCCTGGAAACCGGGGAGATTGTTCGTCGGCGAAAGATGGGAGATGAATATTTTGGCGAAGGGCTCACTATTTTGAATAATCGTATGATTCAGCTCACCCTGAGTTCGGGCAAGGGGTTTGTTTATGATTGGAAAACATTCGAAGTCCTCCGTACTTTTCCAATTGCCGGGGCGGGATGGGGGCTGACAAACAACGGCGAACAATTGATCATGAGCGACGGATCAGCCATCCTTCATTTCCTTAATCCGGAAACGTTCCGGAAAGTCCGGCAGATAACCGTCATGGACAACGGGGAGCCGGTATCAAAATTAAATGAACTGGAGATGGTTGGTGACATGATATTTGCAAATGTATCAACATCCGATGAGATTTTAATAATTGATCCCGGGCGCGCAGAAGTAACAGGACGCATTGACCTGGAGTGGCTTGTCAGCCGGGTGAAAAAAGAACATAGGGTAAACATCCTCAATGGAATTGCCTACGACTCTCGTAACGGCCGGATTTTTATTACCGGTAAATTGTGGCCGAACATCTATGAAATCAAGCGCCGGGTGCCCCCGGATTCAGCATCCTCTGTGAACGTGCGCAATGATTTCAATTTGAAGAAGGATGTTACCCATATCACCGACGTGCCGGGCGACGGTAAGCTGCCCACCATGAAGTGATCAGCGATAAAAGAAAAGCTGGAAGCCGGAATAGAGGTAAGCGTCTTCGGATGGATCTGTATAAGACGGAAAAAGTCAAGCAATTGATTGAGCGGGGAGACAGGCTGTCAAACAGGTTTAAGCTTCTCCGGGAATGAGATTTCAGGGGGGATGAGCATTGAATAAAAGAACGATATCGGTATAGTGTGATCGGGGACAGGCACATATAAGAAGGGACCGCAGGCATGGTTGTTCCCTGCGGTCCTTTGACCAAGCAAAAATGTTATTTGCTGTCAGGAGGACTTATTCCGTATTGGCAATACCAATCACGCCGCATCCCAGACGCGGGCCGGCGGCACCGGTGGGCTGTGACTCGAGGTCATCTTCTCCGGCGTGGATGATGACACCGTGCCCGATGATGCTGTTGGGGCCATTGAGCGTGATCTTGGAGTCGACATAGTCTTTGGTTGCTACGCCCTCCGCATCGGCTTCGATGTTACCCAAATCGCCTACGTGACGGGTGTCGGCATCCGGACCGGCATGCTCCGTGCCTTCCGGATTATAATGTCCGCCTGCAGACGTACCGTCAGGTGCCGTACAGTCGCCGTACTGGTGGATATGGAAGCCGTGGTTGCCTTCTTCAATTCCTTCTATTTCAGCCTGAACCTGTACGCCGTCGCTGGTAGCCGTAAAGGTTACGGTACCCGAAGCTTCATTTCCTTCGGTAGGATGAACGACGGCTACCGCTTTAGTATAGTCGGTAGCAGCGTTGGACATGGTTTGCTCCGCTTCCTGCTGCATTTGCGGTTCGGACTGGGGATCTTGCTCGGGCGTGTCCTGCTGAGCACAGCCGACTGCGAAAAGCAATACCGCTATGGAAATATTTTTAAATAATGTCATAGTTGATAAAGGATTTATTTTGTGGTTAAAAACTTACTGTTCACAACAAAGGTTGAATTTTTGGCATTCCTGCTTTATTGAATAAACAGGATGCCGGTGCATAAATACCATCTTTTTTACCCATCAGCAAGTGAAGATGTTCCCTTTGTACGGGACGCGGCAGGCCTGTTGATCCGGATATCTGCATCCCGATACCAGTTGTAAAAAGAAGGTCAGATATTCGCCCTTCTCCCACATCCCGGTAAGGACATGGCGTAGCTACAGAACGACAGGGCGGACGCCGTGGCCGAAGCAGGTCAGGTTCCTTTCTTGAGATCGCTTTCTTCGGGCACAATCGAAATCTTATCCAGCGAAAGCCCGCTCATAATGGCATCGTAATTGGTAACGTCTTTGGGTATAATGACATCATTCTTGTCACTGGCCAGCTTCGAAAGCTGGCGTATATACTGTTTCGCCAGCCGCATCTGCATGGCTTCTTTCCCCTTGTCATGCGAAAGGGCCTCGGCGATCTCTTCGATGGAAACAGCGGTGGCTTCGGCAATGGACTCAATTTCTTCGGCGACCCCCTCAGCCTCGTTTATTTGACGCTGCATTTCACCTTCCGACTTGTTAATGATCTCTTCCTTTTCTCCTTCCGCATCATTGATGGTCGACTGCATGATACCCTCCGACCTGGCAATCGTCGCACGCCGGTTGCGTTCTGCCGTCATTTGCCGTTCCATCGCATTTTGAATGGTCTTGGGCGTATAAATATTTTTAATCTCGTACCGCAGTACCCGGATC
>NZ_JBEPWZ010000083.1:0-10996 GCF_041642155.1 Fodinibius sp. | reverse complement strand
TAATGATGTATGTCTGTCAAGAGCATCGCAGCTGAAATCAGTCCAGGTCGAAACGGTCCAGGTTCATAACCTTGTCCCAGGCCGCCACGAAGTCCCTTACGAACTTCTCATTGGCATCTTCAGCTGCGTAGACTTCAGCAAGGGCACGCAGTTCGTCGTTTGAACCGAAAATAAGGTCGGCCCGGGTACCGGTCCACTTAACTTCCCCTGTATTACGATCGCGGCCCTCAAACACTTCCCGATCATCTGAAACCGACTTCCATACCGTACTCATATCGAGCAGCTTCACGAAAAAGTCATTCGTCAGTGTCTCCGGATGATCAGTGAAAATTCCATGATCAGACCCATCATAGTTGGCATTAAGCGCACGCATGCCACCCAGGAGAACCGTCATTTCAGGGGGTGTAAGCGTCAGCAATTCCGCTTTATCCAGCAGCAGTTCCTCCGTCGACCGGTTCGGTCCGTCCCCGACATAGTTACGGAATCCGTCCGCTTTCGGCTCGAGCCAGCCGAACGAATCGACATCTGTTTGCTCCTGCAAAGCGTCAGTACGGCCCGGTTCAAACGGTACTTCCAGGTCATAACCGGCATTCTTCGCGGCCCTCTCGACGGCGGCACATCCGCCCAGGACGATCAGATCGGCCAGGGAAACCTTCTTATCGCCTGACTGTGAACTGTTGAACACTTCTTGGATGCCTTCCAGCCTCTTTAGCACGTTGGATAATTGTTCCGGATTGTTCACTTCCCAGTCCTTTTGCGGAGCCAGGCGAATTCGAGCGCCGTTGGCCCCTCCTCGTTTATCCGAATCTCGGTAGGTAGACGCCGATGCCCAGGCCGTCTTTACCAGTTCAGATACCGACAATTCTGAGTTCAGTATTTCTTCCTTTAGCCGGGCAATGTCCTGTTCGTCAATGAGTTCATAATCCACTTCAGGAACAGGATCTTGCCAGAGCAAATCCTCCTCAGGGACTTCCGGTCCCAGGTAACGCGATTTTGGTCCCATGTCCCTGTGGATGAGCTTAAACCATGCACGGGCAAAAGTTTCTCTAAATTCATCCGGATTCTCAAAAAATCGTCGTGAAATCTTCTCGTACTCCGGATCTACTTTCAGGGCGAGATCCGTCGTGAGCATCATAGGCGCATTTTTCTTAGACGGATCGTGCGCATCGGGAACAGTACCTTCTCCTGCTCCGTCCGCGGGCTCCCACTGCCATGCGCCTGCGGGGCTTTTGGTTAACTCCCATTCATATCCGAATAGGTTTTCAAAAAATCCCATGTCAAATTCAATCGGATTATTGGTCCATGCCCCTTCAAGTCCGCTGGTAATGGTATCGGGACCTTTACCGGTGCCGTGACTACCCTTCCAGCCGAACCCCTGCTCTTCAATGGGTGCTGCTTCCGGTTCGGGACCCATGCTGTCTTCTGGAGCAGCGCCGTGCACTTTCCCAAGGGTGTGTCCCCCGGCTATGAGCGCTACTGTTTCCTCGTCGTTCATTGCCATTCGGGCAAACGACTGCCGAATAAAGTGCGCTGCTTTTTCCGGATCCGGCTCCCCGTTCGGCCCTTCCGGGTTCACATAGATAAGACCCATATGGTCGGCTGCAAGTGGCCCTTGGAGGTCTCCCTCTTCAGTGTGACGCTCATCTCCCAACCATTCTTCTTCGGAACCCCAATCCACAGCCTCGTCGTGCTGCCAGGCATCTTCACGTCCCCCGGCGAAACCGAATGTCTCCAATCCCATCGATTCCAGGGCAACATTTCCGGCCAGAACAATCAGATCGGACCATGAAAGCTTGCGGCCGTACTTTTGTTTAACCGGCCAAAGCAAGCGACGCGCCTTGTCAAGGCTCACATTATCGGGCCAGCTGTTGAGGGGCGCAAAACGTTGCCTCCCGCCGGCGGCGCCACCGCGGCCATCGGCGACGCGGTATGTACCTGCACTATGCCACGCCATTCGAATGAAGAGTCCCCCATAGTGGCCCCAGTCGGCCGGCCACCAATCCTGCGAGGTTGTCATCACCTCTTCGATATCTGCTTTTACATCGTTAAGATCCAAGTTCTCAAACGCTTTCGCATAGTCAAAATCCTCATCCATCGGATCAGATATGGAAGAGTGCTGTCGAAGAATATTCAAATTCAGTTTGTCCGGCCACCAGTCCCGATTTGTGGTACCACCACCCGCAGCTTTTCTTGATGCCCCATTATGGAAAGGACACTTACTTTCACTACTCAAGTTGTTACCTTCGGTACTTGTAGTCTGACTTCCGTTGTTATCCATGCTATGATTGGTTTATTATTTTTGTTTGAAGAAATACAAACTAACTAAATCATTTGTTCTTCTCTGATAGAAAAATACTATAACCGATATTAGGCTCAGTTATAAGATCTGCATGTATAAATACATACACTGCTATTACTTAATCCAGCCCTAAAGGGCCCCTATCTCCCCTTTAGGAAAAAATTACGGGGAGGCATTACCCTCGCATCCAAGCAAAAAAATTAAACAAGCTTTTGGCAATTTAGATCAGTGGGAAGATCGCGGGGCGGTATTTGGCTGAAAAGTGAGCCGGATACAGGAAACACGTTCAGGTTTACCCTGAAGGGTGAAGCATAAACAAAACGTCAATCCGCCAAAGATGAACTCTTTCTATCAGCAACATCAGCCACTGTACTTATCCCGTCACCCAAACAAACCGGACAGCGTGTAGGTTACACTATCCCTGCCAGTTGTTATAGCGGTCAAATTTACTTTTTCCTGGATTTCGTCACCGCCCAGATGGTCAATCCCAGAATAGCCGAGGTCGCACCGAGCATCAAGGCAATATTCACATCTCGCTGGATGCGATCGATCTTCTGGCGATAACCTGCGCCCACGCCTTTTCGGGCAATGATTCCTTCCAGTGCCTGGATTCGTTCATCCAGTTCTTTTCGGGTTCTCTCTTTAATATCCATAGTTACTCCTTTTTAATAGTTCGTATTATTTCCGGTCTAAAAACGTATCTATCCTTGTGTTATTTCCTTTTTTGTAAACACGAATAAAAAATGGATTTTATCAGGGCCTCGCCCCGCAAATCACTCAGAAATAGTAACGGAGGCCGACCGCCCCGTTGCCCGCCAGTTCCACATCAGGCGTTAAATCTATAATAGGTACTGCTTCAACAAACAGATCAAAGGGAATCGTTTGAAAGATAAAGTTTAATCCCAGAGGAAACCGGGCGCCTGCCGTCGCCTCGTCAGCGAATATCACCCTGGCACCTATGCCGTAGTAAAAAGCGAGGTCTTCCGCATTGCTGAACCAGGAGTGCCATAAAAAATCAGAATGCAAATGAAGCGCCTCCTCTCTCCCGGTAAGCGACCAGGCCGCCCCAATATCAAATGCCGTCCGCATGCTGTTCCAGGATTTGACAGAAATACCCGTGGGCTCACCGATCATTACCCCTATTCCAAAATTACCGCGATTATCGTTGCCGGCTTGTGCTTTTGCCGGGGCAGATGTCAGACTGACAAGTAGTCCCGCTATACTGATGAAAACAATTATTTTAAGTAATTTCATCTTTGATGATATTATATGTTTGGATATACGCTGCAACAAGAATGTTGTATCTGTATAATGCTTTTATTATATAAGTGAACCCGGTTCAGCGTTTAATCATTCGTTTAATTAACAGATGAAAAAAATTTGGTTCGTTTCACTTCTTCTGACAATTACTACCACCTGTTTATATGGTCAGGATGAAGGAAATAAGATTTACAAAACATATTGCGCTGGTTGCCACGGTGCGCAACTGGAAGGCAATTCAGCCTCCTCACTCACTATATCGGAGTTGAAATACGGGCGAACCCGCGGGTCGATGATCCGGAATATCACTTACGGAATTCCTGACACCGAAATGAGCGCTTTTGGAGAGGTACTGGATGACGAGGAAGTGGAAGCGGTAGTGGATTATATTATTGCCTCCCAAAATGCTTCCGCTGAAGACCGTCCCATTCCCGCCCGCCTTCAGACCTCCCATTACACCCTCCGGATAGAAAAATTAGTGGATCAGGATATAGAAACACCCTGGGGAATTACTTTCATCGATTCAGATCACGCCCTGTTCACCGAACGAAAAGGAACCATCCGCCGGCTGGTAAAAGGGAACCTGGATCCCCGACCCATTCAAGGAGTCCCTCCCACCCAGGAGCTCAGGACGGGCGGTTACATGGATATTACCGTAGATCCAGAATATGAGGAAAACGGGTGGATCTATTTGGCATTCAGCTTTACACCCGAAGATATAAACGATACCAATGCCCGGGCGATGACCAAGGTGGTTCGGGGTCGGATCGACAATCATCAGTGGACGGACGAACAAACCCTGTTTGAAGTCCCTGACTCACTGCTGGTCAGAAAAGGAAACCGGTGGGGATCCCGCTTTTTATTTGACCGGGAGGGCTATCTTTATTTCTCAATCGGCGATATGGCAAGAGGAGAAGCTTCGCAGGATGTGGGCCAGGCCCCGGGCAAGGTATACCGTATTCATCCCGACGGCAGTATCCCTGAAGATAACCCCTATGCAGGCAACCCGGGTGCGTTGGATGCCATATTTACCATTGGCAACCGCAATGTACAGGGTATCGATCAGCATCCCGAAACCGGGGAGATATGGGCGACTGAACACGGTCCCATGGGAGGCGATGAACTGAATATCCTGAAAAAGGGAACAAACTATGGCTGGCCGGCTATCACGTATGGAGTCGGTTACGACGGAAGCGAGGTATCGGACAGGACACACCGGGAAGGCATGGAACAACCCGTCATCCAATGGACTCCCTCCATTGCCGTAAGCGCTGCTAAATTTAGCAGCAGTCCACTGTTTTCCAAGTGGCAAAACAACCTGCTGGTTGGAGCCTTGAAGTTTGAAGAGTTACGGAGGCTGGTCATTGACAAGGACCAGGTAACCGAACAAGAGATGATTTTAAAAAATTATGGCCGCGTCCGTGATATCGAAATGAGTCCCGACGGCGCACTCTACGTGTTATTGAACAGTCCGGATGTGATCTTGCGGATCACACCGGAACAGTAGTCTTTTGGTTCTCAACAGAAAAATAGAAAACTACACAAACGCATTTAATCGTACTTAGAAAATGGATCAGAGTTCTGCCGAACGTAAACGACCTCCCAGAACATCCGCCAATAACCTAAATAACCCGATATGCAGAATCTTCGGAATACCTTTATCGCAGGTGCGGCCAAATCCGGCACGACGGCTCTCTACTACCTGTTAAATCAACACCCGGAAGTGTGTACTCCGGTCGTAAAGGAACCGAATTTTTTCAGCAATATTGACAACAGCTCCGACCCCGTGAAGCCCGGCAGCGGACCCGGAGACGACAGCACCGTTTGGACCGACACGCTAAACAGCTATCATAAGTTGTATAAGCCTGAACGGAAGCACGCCGTGAAGCTTGATGCATCCGTTTCCTACCTGTACAGCACAACAGCGGCCTCACAGATCGCAGCGTATGACCCGGAAAGCACTATTATCATCATTATCAGGAACCCTGTAGAGCGCGCTTTTTCCCATTACAAGCACTTGCTGCGAGACGGACGCGAAACCGTTTCCTTTGCGGAGGCCATACGCCGCGAGCAGGAACGGATCCGGGAGGGATGGGAGTTTTCGTGGCACCTGACCGCCATGGGCCGGTATCACAATCAAATCCAGCGCTATTTCGATTATTTTGAACCGGAGCAAATTCGAATTTTTTTGTTTGAGGATATCAAAAAAGATATTGCTGAAGTTATACACGAGATTACCGATTGTTTGGGTCTGGGAACCTATGACTATGATTTTGAACAGCAAGAACGCAATGCTTCGGGGGTGGCCCGGAGCTGGATGCTCTCAAGGGCGGTAAACTGGATTCTCGGCTACAAGGCCACGATAAACAAAGTTATTCCTCCCGCCATCACCCACCGGGCCCTTCAGCTGTTCCGTTCAGTCAATATCCGCAAAAGTGACCTGGACATTCCGGCCAGGCTCCGCATGGAACTCTATGCCCTCTTCGAGACCGACATTAACAAAACGGAACAGCTGATCGGCCGTAACCTCGCCGCCTGGAAACCTGAATAAGTTTTAAACTTATCCTATTATTAAACTTATCCTATTATAAACAGAGAGATGGCAAACACAGTGTATATCAACGGACATTTTCTTCAGCAGCAGTTGACGGGCGTACAGCGATACGGACGGGAGATTCTCAAAAGTTTTGACCGCAGTGGCTATGCCTATGAAATTCTTACCCCGCAGGGAGCATTTGCATCGGGCAGGATAGGAGGCAATTTGTGGCAGCAACTGGTGTTGCCCGCCCGGAAAGACCGGGAAGATCTACTCTGGTCCCCGGCCAACAGCGGACCCGTTTTTGCTCAGAATCATGTGATAACGCTTCATGACATTGCCGTTTTCCCGCACCCGGAGTGGTTTTCCTCTTCTTATTCCCTGTGGAAAAGGACACTCATTCCACAGGTTGCCAAGCGGGCGAAAGGCATCCTGACCGTTTCGGAATTTTCCAAAAATATAATCTGTGCCCACCTGGATATCCCCCCGGCTAAAGTTAAAGCTGTATACAATGGGGTGGATATCAATCGTTTCAAGCCCGCCGCAGCCACTACCATCCAAAACACCCGAAATAAATACGGACTCAATACTCCATACGTGCTTACACTCGGCTCCCTTGATCCCAGAAAGAATTTCAAGCGGACGGTAGAAGCCTGGAAACGTTGCAGAGAACAGGAAAAAATGAGGAAATTCGTATTAGCTATTGCCGGCGGAAGCAACGCAAACTTCAGCAGCCTTGATCTCAATATGTCGGGTGAGGCCACCCAACTGTTGGGTTATGTGGACGATGAGGACCTGCCGGCACTCTATTCCGGAGCCGCCGGTTTTTTGCTTCCTTCCCTGTTTGAAGGATTCGGACTGCCCGTCATAGAAGCGATGGCCTGCGGAACCCCGGTAATAACGTCGAACACCACGGCTCTTGATGAAATATCGGGCGATGCGGCATTAAAGGTTACTCCCACTGATATAAACGCCATCAAAGAAGCCATCCTGGAGCTATTGGATTCCCCGCACCTGCAAACCAAACTTACAGAGCTCGGGATGAAAAGGGCGCGCCGTTTTAGCTGGGACAAGGCCGCTACTGAAATTTATCATTTTCTGACCGGGGGATAACAATCTTAAAAATTCACTCGCGGCTGCCCGGGCACTCACAAAGCGTAATTATATCTATATCCATACAAATCCTGGTCCGCCCTTGGTATCATCCCGGATGACACTATGGAAATTGGGAACGGAAAATCGATAAAAAATGGTTATTTTTGTTCACTATGTTATCCATAGAGTCAGAAAGGGGAATCTAACCATGAACGTCAACCGTACGGTTCTGGTTTTTCCCAGTTATACTAATTTACTGAATCCTTTGAGAAACCAGGGATTTTAGTCACCATCAACCCCTGAACGCATTTAAAACCACAGCATAATGACCCGGATTAATCACCAGGAAGTTTGGTCGTGAACGAGGCGAAGGAAAAATAGCGGCAGCAGGGTACTTATCTTATGTACCTTGAGCACGTCATTTTTTCCTTCAACGAAGTGCACGGCTCAATTTCGCAGCGCTTTGCGACTGCCCTCAAATTTGCGCTATGCTTAATTTTCGAGATGTCTAACAATAACAATGACTTAATCTTTAATTTTTACTGTTTCGTGAATAATCCGGGTTAGCATATGTGAGAACATCAAATGCACAAAAATGCAGGAATTGGCCAAACGAACGGTTTTGCAAGCCTTCTTATAATATCACCAACTAACAGATAACAACATCCATTCAATAATTTTATATATAGATACACGTGATACGAAAAAGTTTTAAAAGAGCATTCACACCCAGAATCATTGCAGTATGTCTTATGCTGATTGGAACCGCGGCGTGCAAAAGCACGGAAAAAACCGCAACGTCCCCTTCGACAAATGAGCATAACAATGACCGTTCTGAGCTGGAAGCCCTTTATTGGTCCCGGATAGACAGTTCACGAATGCACTTCACAGAGGCCGACGTAAAGTTTATGACCGGAATGATCGCGCACCATGCCCAGGCTCTCGTAATGTCGCGCCTCGCACCCGAAAATAATGCAAGTGCGGAAATCCAGCGATTGGCTGCCCGTATCATTAACGCCCAAAAAGATGAAATTTCTTCCATGCAGCGGTGGCTACGCGACCGCGACCAGCCTGTGCCCGAGATAGAGATAGAGGGACTTACCCTCATGGTCGATATTGAAGGTGAACCGTATACCAGCTATAAAAAGATGCATGGCGTACTTTCCCAAGATCAAATAGAAGAGCTTGCCAATGCCCGGGGCGCTGAGTTTAACCGGCTTTTCCTGGAATATATGATTGAACATCACTCGGGGGCCGTCCACATGGTTGAACATCTTTTTGCCACCGACGGAGCGGCGCAGGATGAAGAAGCCTTCCGGCTTGCTTCCGACATACAGGTAGACCAGAGAACCGAAATCGATCGCATGAACCTGATGCTGGAACAGTTACCCGACTCGGGTTAGCCCATATTTCCTGGTGAAGAAATCCGGGTCAGCAGTCACCGGTATTGTATTTCCATTTTTAAATTAACCGCATATCAACCATTAAAAGAGACAGAGATAACAATGAATTACGATTACCCACGCACTTTTTCGGCTGCCGGTACTGCCGGAAGCCGTTCACACTACCTTTGGCTATTATTATTGCTGGTAGTAATATTTGGCACCTATTCCTGTGCCCCGTCCTCGCAAATGGAGACCCCGCCCGCGGGGGACTACAGTTCTGACATTAAACCTCTCTCGGAAGCAGATCCTCCGAGTCCCGATCCCCGGGTGGGATTGGAAGCAGGTTTATTTGATGCCGGGGAAGCCATTTGGAACCTGGAAATGCTTTCCCAAACACCACCCCCGGAGGATTTTATCGGGGTCACAAATTCCGACCTCGCCTTTAAAGACAATTATGCCATCCAGGGCAACTATAATGGCTTTATGGTTTGGGATATATCCGATCCGGCTTCTCCCGATCTCGTGGTCGATTTTCTCTGTCCCGCTTCCCAGAGCGATGTATCCGTCTACGGAGACCTGCTGTTTGTCTCGGGGGAGGGATTCGGGGGACGCCTTGACTGCGGTACGGAAGGGGTTGACAAAACGGTGAGTGAGGAACGCCTCCGCGGCATCCGGATTTTCGACATCTCCGATATTGAAAATCCGGAGTATGTATCCAACGTTCAGACCTGCCGGGGCTCTCATACTCACTCCGTACTGGACGATCCCAAAGACGAAGAAAATGTATATGTCTACGTATCCGGATCCGCCCCGGTACGCCCGGAAGAAGAACTGCCCGGCTGTAGCAGCGCTATGCCGGATGAGGATCCGAATACGGCCCTTTTTCGCATCGAGGTGATAAAGGTCCCACTCGATCACCCCGAACAGGCCGCCATCGTAAACTCACCGCGTATTTTTGACGACCTGGATGCTCCTCCCACTCATGGGCTGTCTCCCGAGGATCTCGCTGAAATTAAACAGGCCGAAGAAGAGGGTGCCTTTGTTGTTGAGTTCGCCGGTCAGCCACGTATCCTTCCCTCCGGCATGATACAGACCATGCTCAATGAGATCGTACGTGCACGGGGGGGCAGCGGTGAACCGACAGCCGCCGACAGTGCAGCGCTGCGTGAGAAGCTTCCCGAAATCATGGAAGCTCGATACGCCGACCGCGATGAAGATGAAACCGAGGAAAGAGGTCCCAACCAGTGTCACGATATTACGTTGTACCCGGAAATCGGTCTGGCGGGCGGAGCCTGTGAAGGATACGGCCTCCTGCTGGATATTGAAGATCCTGAAAATCCCATGCGTGTAGACGCGGTAGCCGACTCCAATTTCGCCTACTGGCACTCTGCTACGTTTAATAATGAAGGGGACAAAGTTCTCTTTACGGATGAATGGGGCGGCGGCGCACAACCCAAATGCCGGGAAAACGATCCGAAGGAATGGGGAGCCAACGCCATCTTCACGATCAGCGACAACAATGAAATGGAGTTCAAAAGCTATTTCAAGATGCCCGCTCCGCAAACAGAACAGGAAAATTGCGTGGCACACAACGGATCGCTCATTCCAGTGCCGGATCGTGACATCATGGTCCAGTCGTGGTACCAGGGCGGAATTTCTGTTTTTGACTGGACCGATCCCGAAAACCCGGTTGAGATCGCCTACCACGATCGCGGTCCCGTGGACTCTACCCGCATGCAGATGGGAGGAAGCTGGTCGGTTTACTGGTACAACGGCGCCATTGTTAACTCGGAGATTGCGCGGGGACTCGATATCTTTGAGCTTAAACCGAGTCCGTATCTCACCGAAAATGAAATTGCCGCGGCCAACACCGTGAGGTTTGAGCAGCTTAATCCACAGGGACAGCCCAAATACGACTGGCCGGCTACTTTTGCTCTTGCCAAAGCCTACCTCGATCAGCTTGAACGGGGGGAAGGTCTGCCCATAGAACGAATCATAGCCACCAGGGAGGGGCTCTCCGAAGCAGAATCCGCTTCCGGCGCTGAGCAACGGGAACTCCTTGCCGACTTGGCTGACGAGGTGCAAAACAGGTCCGGAAATGCTTCTCAGCAGGATAAAATACAAAAACTGGTCTCTACGTTGCGAGAGCTGGCTGCTTCATAGCATGGATCGGTATCGCCCGGCCGTACGGCCGGTAACACTTCGCCGAATTATAAAAGTCCTCATCGGGTTATGGTTGCTTTACCTGATGAGGACTTTTTTATTTCGAGGACTTCCTTATTTCGTTATCCTGCCCCTATAGGTAAATCATTTCGGTATGAATAATTCTAAGGCTAAAATAGGGCAAGATACGTAAACACAAAGGCCCTGCTTCCTGGACGGCACAGCCTTTGGAACCGCATTCATTTCCAGCACTTATTT
>NZ_JBEPWZ010000082.1:0-11052 GCF_041642155.1 Fodinibius sp. | reverse complement strand
CCCGGAAAACCAGCAGATCGCGAATGAGATCAGCAGGAAGTCACTGACTCTGCTAAAAAACAAGAATGATATCATACCGCTCAGGCCCAATAAATACCCCCGGGTGCTCGTCCTATCCGTTACGGACATGGACAACGAGGAGAAAGGAGCTGCGTTGGCCGAAGAGATGCGCACCTATCATCCTGCCGTCCGTCACCGGGTTTTCTACCGGGGAATGAGCGCCAAAGAAAAACAAAATATCCTGCAGAACGCCCGGTGGGCCGATCTTATCGTCATCGGGGCGCATATGTATATCAACGCCAGCGGTAATAATCAGTTCAACTCATCCCAGCGCCAGTTACTCCATCAGCTTCCCTCCCAAACCCCCAAAGCGCTGATCACCTTTGGCAATCCCTACGCTGTCGGGGACCTGCCGGATGCAGATGTTCAGCTGCTGGCATGGGACGGGTCCGAGCTCCAGCTTAAAAATACGGCTCCTGCCCTCTTCGGGGCTTCTGCCATCGGGGGGCGTCTTCCCATCGACATACCGGGCGCCTACGCCGCGAATGAGGGACTTTCCCTTCCACAAACTACGATCCGGTTCGACAAGCCGGAATCAGTCGACTTTTGGGCCGATTCCCTCTACAAGGTTGACAGGATCATGCATGAAGCTATTTATGACTCGACCTTCCCCGGCGGGGTGGTCACTGTATTAAAAAACGGGGTGATCGCCTACCAAAAGGAATTGGGCTATGAAACCTATCAGAAGCTCAACCCGGTGGATGCCTATGATATCTATGACCTGGCTTCACTTACCAAAATCATGGGTACCACAACCGCCATGATGAAACTGGTCGACGAGGGTAAAATACGTCTGGATGACAAAGTGGGTGCCTATTTTCCGGAGTTTAAATCAGGCCTCAAAAGCGACATTACCCTTCGGCATCTGTTGCTTCACACCTCGGGACTCCCCCCCTTCCGCATCTATATAGACAAGCTTAAAACACGCCGTGCGCTTGTCGAGGCGGTCAAAAATGAGCCGCTGATCTATGAGCCCGGGGCGACCCATAAATACAGCGATCTGGGATTCATCCTGATGGGTGAAATAGTCAGGGAAGTAACGGGTATGCGACTGGATAAATATTTACACCAGACTTTTTACCAGCCGCTGGGCATGAATAACACCCGCTTCAATCCGCTCGACGCAGGAGAAGCGTTCGCTAACCGGATTCCACCCACCGAAAAGGATACCATCTATCGCCATAAAACGGTCCGGGCCCAGGCTCATGACGAACGGGCTTACTACATGGATGGTGTTGCGGGTCATGCCGGACTCTTTTCAAGTGGTTCGGATATCGCCATCTACACCCAGATGCTGCTCAACAAAGGCTCATACGGCGGAAAGCAATACCTGAAGCCTGAGACGATAGAACAGTTTACCAAACGGCAGTCGGAACTTGTCAACCGCGGATACGGTTTTGACCGTAAGGACGAGGAAGAGGAAAGCACGGCTGGTACGCTGGCCAGCAACGAGGCTTTCGGACATACCGGCTTTACCGGGACCAGCTTCTGGGTTGATCCCCGGCGAGACCTTGCGATTATCATCCTGACCAACCGAACATATCCCTATCGCTCTTATGGTAAGAACATCAGCAAGATACGGGCAGAGGTGGCGGATGCCGTAATTTCTTCAATTATTGAGTAATGGTAATGATATATGGATATCCGTAATGTTTATGCCACAAGCTACGTGCCCTATTCCCAACAGCCTGAAGCTGCCGTGGTTTATAGCAGCGAGGGACACTATTTCGCCGGCAAACGCATAGAAAATGTTTCCTACCCCCTGTCGATCAGCGCTGCCCAAAACGCACTGTTTTGCTGCCTGAGTGAGGGAGATACCCCAAAAAAACTGATGACCACCAATCCCGGCGACCGGTTACTTTCGTTCTGGAAAAAGGAATATAGTGTTGACCTGGGCACGCTGGATACCGGGGATTTTCCGGATGTCAACTTTTCTGGCATCTCTATAAATAAGGACTCTGATCCTGCTGTTATTATGTCGTCCCTGCTGGACCGCGCCCTTGTAGAGTATTCTAATTTCCCGGTTGCTGCCCTTGTCGAAACAGAAACGGGATATATAGGCGGAGTGAATATAGAGTGCTCCTCCTGGAATATGGGACTTTGCGCCGAACGGATAGCCATCATGAAAGCTTTGACCTACAGCCGGGTCGAGCTTGGAGATCTCCATATCCTGAGCCGCGACGGTGAGTTCAGTAGTCCCTGCGGTGCCTGCCGGCAAGTCATCCACGAACATCTGTCCAGCCGCCAGATTCATCTATATCATACGGATCACTCGCAATCTATCCATTTTAGCGAAGATCTACTGCCTTTTAGCTTTCACTCACCATCACTTTTGAATTCATAATTTTCCAGCCCTTTTATGCGCTATCTTGCTGCTTTGGATCATGATCACCTTGACAACGGCATCTTTCTCACTTCGCTGGCACGTTCGCTCTCGGAACAGCAAAAAGACCGGCAACTGCGCTCTATTATTGTACATGCCGATAGCGCCTATACCGACCGTATTATTCAAACCGGTGTAATGCGTGAGGAAGCAACCGTACGAAGTCTCAAAGACCTCAATAAAAGGCTTGTCGCACTCTTTGCGGACGAGGGGGTTTCGACCATCGGTATAAATCCCTATAAGCGAAACTTCATCACTCTGAAAGAAAATAAGCTTTCCCTGGATCACAAATTTTTAGAGAGCCTCCCCCGTCAACCTCTACTGTTGCTTTCCACGCTGGTCCGGGATCTCGCCCGAAACCGGCAAACGACCGTTGAACTGCCCCGTATGCTCCGCTTTTTGCGGGAGGAGATCCGTCCCGATGAACTTTTTATCTTTTCGAAATCTGATGAGGCTGAGATCTTCACGAATTCCGATTATCCCGATAACATACAATGGGATACGATGGAACCGTCATTCCGGGAAACGCAAATTCCCGATGAATTTAAAACGTTTAACCAGCGTGTACGCCTGACAACAGCCCGGGATTTCCACCGTCTTCCGGGGACCAATCACACTATTTTAATCAATTAATCATTACTTTTTAACCTTTTTACCCTGTATTTTGGTTTTTTATCACCTGAAAACGGGAAAAAGCCTACATAATGCATTAAAATAGGGATTTAAACTTGACACGCCAGTTGCATATACATAGATTCGACCATATCGATGGTGAAATTTATGAACATCATCGAGTGATTTTGATTAATATTAATACAAAATAAAAACGGAGTCTACAATGAGCCGATACGATGAAATGAATGAATTATTAGATCAGCTGGAACCTGATATTACTAAGTTCTACGAAAAAGGCAACAAAGCTGCCGGTACCCGTGCTCGAAAAACTCTTCAGGCAATGAAGAAAAAGGCACAAGAAATTCGTATGGAAATTCAAGAGTGGAAAAACACCGGGAAGGTGTAAAAATATTCTTTTTTCTGCAAAAGGGGAGCTTCTGCAAAGGAGTTCCCTTTTTTTAATTTATCTATTTTTTTCAGAAGATGAGGTTGTTATTAGACTCTTACTGCCCCCTTTTGGCTTGACCCAAAAGAGGCAAAAAAGTCAAGGCTGAGAAAACTCAGCGCCCGGCGGTCGCGTCGGCTCCGGAGAAAAATATAAACTCACCCGACATCGTCGGGTTCAAACAAATATTTTTCTTTTTCCTCCGCCTTGCGCCCACCACCCAGGGCGCTGAGTTTTCAAGGCCGGGTGTTTTGTTTGTCTATTCCGGCCTAATACATTGTGCTGAGAAGAGTGAACGGAGCCGAAGCGTAAACCCCGAACTATCGGGGCTGTTTGAGGACCAGCGGGACGAGCTAAATGATTTTAGCGCAGGCGAAGGAAGCGCCAGCACAATGTATTCAGCCGGTGATTTTTTTGGTTACTTTTTTCATCACAGAAAAAAGTAACCAGATAATTACATCTTCGTTGCCATTTTTTCTGACAAACCTTCCCTGTTTTTTTGAATAATGCGGTTATAAGCCATCAACACCGCTTCGGTGACTTTCGCATCGAGTACTTCTGCATGCTCCTTCACTTCAGCCACAGCGTTGCTCGGGGCGTACGGCTGACCCACAATCTTCAATCCGGGGATATCGCCGCTGCTATCTCCAATATAGGCCACTTCACGGGGAGCGATGTCCAGCAATTCACAAAGCCGGAGGATGCCGTTTTCTTTATTGTTATCAGCAAGTATGATATTAATTGACACCTCCGTTTTGTGGACTTCAAAAATAGGATATCCGTCAGCGACATATTCCTTGATAGCGGGAAAAGCATCATCAATAACCTCTTTTTTCGGGTGAATCAAACCGGCATCCATTTTTTTGGTAAATTCGAGGATCATGCCGGGATATTCCGGTATTATTTCCCGTTCAAGCCATGCTTTAAGCTCGTCCACCTGCTGCTCTGCCTTCTCGTCAAATACCGGCAAAAACTGGACTTCATAGTTCTCAATACTGCATACCCCCGCGCTTTCGAATACCGCCGGATAGTTAACATTCAGCCATTGTGCCACGGCCTCTACATACGGCAGGGGGCGTCCCGAACAGATAGTCAGCGGCGGAACAGCGATATCGTTGACATGCTGGTCATTCAGCCTCCGGATTTCGGAAAGAAGATTCCAGTCGGGTGAGATAAAAGGGGTAGAAACACAACCGTCGATGTCCGTAATAAAGAGTTTGATCATTGGTTAAAAGAAATTACGTTTGATAAAATTTTTTTTGGTCGCTGCCTGTTTCTTCCAAATTCTTAACAGCGCCTGTCTAAGATTCTTTGGATGTATAGTAGGGAAAAGTTATCCCAATGATGACAAACAACAGTCCGAAGCCGGCCAGCCACTGGAACTGGTTTTTAAAATCAGCATACTCCTGGCTCGCAAATTCTCCCTGTTGAAGTTCATCCAGACGTCCCAAAAATGCATCAATACCCGAACTGCCGCTCCGGATTTCATAATATTCGCCATTCCCGTCACTCGCAAGAGAGCGAAGCACTTCTGCCTCGAGATGCGTATTTACCACCTTGCCGTCCTCTCCTCTTTTGTATCCCATCAGGGAACCTGAGTCGTCATACAGGGGGATAGTCGATCCCGACTGGGTACCCAGTCCCAGCGTATAAATCGACACATTCTGCTCTCTCAGCTGTTCAAGCGCTGTGTTATAGTCCTCACCATGATTTTCACCATCAGATATAATCATTAATACTTTGGCCGCACCTGAACTCTGTTCTTCCTCATCCCCGGAATCAAAGGCCTCGGCTGCGGTTTCCATCGCAGCGCTAAAATCCGTAGATGACGTAGGCATCTGGTTGGTTTCTGCAATATTCAAAAACAGGCGTAAAGCCGAGTAATCCAGCGTCATCGGCGACTGCAGGTAGGCCTCCCCGGTAAAGACAATGAGTCCCACCCGATCGCCCTGTAATTTTTCAATCATGCGGGTAATCTCATATTTGGCTTTTTCGAGTCGACTCGGCTTAACATCTTCCGCATTCATGCTGGCGGAAAGATCAAGCGCTACCAGCAGGTCCACGCCTTGTCGTTTCACCTCGCGAACTTCCGTCCCAATCTTTGGTCCCGCTGCAGCAATAATAAGCAAAGCCAGTCCCACATAAAGACTAACATGCCGGATTTGTTTACCCAGGGGCCAAAATCCCTTGCGCAACTTCTGCAATAATTTCTCGCCGAAGTAGGTCTTTCTCTTATCAATCAACTGCCTGTTATACCAGTAAGTCAACCCGACAAGAAGAGGAATAATCAACAGTAACCACAGGTAAAGGCTTTCCTGCCAAATCATAGTTTTATCACATCAGAATTAAGCATCAATCTATAATACATAACTCAATAAGATAACTGAAATTGCGGGAGTCGACAATTTTATCTGCGGATACCGGCATGACGGCAGTATATGTAAACCAGTCGGTAAAGGACGCCACCATCGATTTTGATAGTCACGTAACCGGCAATCGCATTGACGGATTTGATACATCTGTATACGACGATGGAGATGATTCCATGATCCGGGGAACGCCGGCTCCTCCCCAGGAAATATAAATTTCTGCGGATCATCCGGGCTGCCAGCGTGTTTTACTGTTGCTTTATGCAAAGGATAGATATGTCGGACCTAACCAGCGATTTTTCTAGTAAAGTTAGAACAATACGCAATACTGCACACTTATGCGCCTATGTTTCAATCGTTGAAATAACCTTGTCGATCAGGTTCAAGGAGGCAATGCTGCCATTTTCCATTCCTTTTTCAAAGTCCCCCGTCTCCCGGGCCATGGTATTGGTCAGGTGGGCAAAACAAACTACTGGTTGCTGTTTAGCCTGGGCAAAAGCGTACAGCGCAGCTGCTTCCATTTCCACCGCTGTGATTCCTTTATCCTCCGCTTTTTGAATAGCCGACCGGGTCTCCCGGTATGGGGCGTCGGTAGTCCAGCTCGTTCCTATCCCGACCGACAATTTCGGGTCGGTCTGCAATTTCCGGAGGTTGTCTAATATTTCTCTGTTAAGGCGTGTTGGTTCTTCGGGAGGCAGATAGTGGTAGCTGGTTCCCTCATCCCGCAGGGCCTGATCGATAAGTATAAACTGCTCGCCTCCGGGTGGTGGAGAAATCGTACCGGCTGAGGTTATGCTTATCAAAAACTCGCAACCGCTGGCGAACATTTGCTCGGCAAGCAGGACCGCAAAAGAAGCTCCCACGGCCTGCCCGATAATGCCAACAGACTGGCCGTTAAGTTCAAATTCATACATGGTAGTATGATAGCCTGCCCAACACCGGTTCACCGATGCTCTATCACTCTTCTTCAGATAGGATACCATATCGCCATCCGGATCAAGAACACAAATCTCGGGAATATCACATTCAGGCACCCCCTTCTGCCGCCGGGCTTCCCGCAGCAGGTTTTTAGCCTTAAATACGGACTCCTCTTCATAGTCCTGCTTGTTCAGCAAGGTACTTTCTTTCATAGAGTTCATGCTAAGTACGCTGGTTGATCATTATAGTGTCACCTGCATCTGGACAGTAAAAAGATTGCCAAGATCAGGATTCAATTGATCTTCGCGATATTCATAGTTAGCCGACAGTCGCGTGTTGCCAACGAAGTAATAGCTGGCTCCGATGGTCACCCGGTGAAGTGATCATCATCCAATGAGGTATCACGGTCAATATATTCATACCGGGCAATGGCTTCCAGGTTACCGGTCAGCTCATACCCGCCGAGCAGGTATCCACCACTCATTTTTTGGCTATCGGCTGTCGACCGGTCATCCTCTCGAATCTGGTACTCCCCTCTTAGAAATAGGGGATTGCCCGCATAGCTGGCATCCAGCCCCGCGCGATAACGGGATTCGTGGTTGCTTGCAGATGGGTTTGGCTGCGGCACGAATCTGTAACAGCGGATGAATATCAAAATCAACAAAAGCATCTACCAGCCGCGGGGTATTATTTGGGGGTTCGGTATAGCCGCCAATCAAATTAATGCTGATATCTTCAGTGATCTTCCCAGTAACACCCAGTCGGGCGCGATGCGTAGAAAACCGGGGCGGTGAGTCGGAAGTTTGGTCGTTGAATGCATTTCTTATTTAAGCACAGCTTTTATTGCTACAAATCCTCCTTCGCCGTATCCTGGTTGTGGTTCTTCCGGTTCTTCCTCGGAGGCGGTAATCAGGGTTTGCCAGTATTCAGATGTGGCAAATCCTGTCGCTTTTAAATATTTGGCAATCTCATCTACTGAATGAAATTGGGCATGTTGATAAAACAGATTGTCTTCTTTATTCAGCCGATACAGCTGCCCCAGCGGACTATTTTTATCAATCATACCAATGATGAATTGTCCCTTGGGCTTAAGAATGCGAGCTGTTTCCCGGAATGCCCTGGAAATATCTTCCAGGAAACAATCCACCGTAATCATAACAGCAAAATCAAAAGTGTTACTTTTAAACGGCATTTTTTCAGCTGTTGCGATTTCCGTGGGAATCCCTCTTTTTTCAGCTATATCAGCCATCGCTTCTGCAGGATCCAATCCCTGACCGATACCTAACTTTTCGGCAAATCGCCCGGTACCAACACCGATTTCGAGGCCGGATTTACTTCTATCCTCAGGCATAACTTTGTCAAGTGCTTTCAACTCCGACCGGAACCAGACCGGATGTTTATCAAACCACTGGTCAAATTCACTGGCATGGTTATCATAAACTGCTATTTTTTCCATACATTGAAAATCAAAACCTATTCCGGATCATTATCTGCCAATGGGGGCTTTCATCATGCCACTTATGGTCAGGTCTTCATCCTTATCAAATTCATCGAGTCCGATCCTAATGTTTTTTGGTTCAGGGTTTAGGCGGAATGTTTTGGCAAGGTGATCCCAAAACGAAAACAGCGAACTGTAATTGGAGTCGGTTTCAGGCTGCCACCGGGAATGATGCACACCGTCCGATTCCCATCAGAATGACCTGGGTTTGCTGCAACTGCTGTAGAAGCGATTCCATAGTATTAGTGCTCTTTATATTTAAAAAGTGAGCACTTTATCACTTTTGGAAATCCATTCAGATAGTTCGGGCATTGAGCCTATTTCGGCTCCTTTGACAAATTCAGCGTCCTTGATGCCCCGGGCCTCGGCGCAGGTGCCACAGATTTTAACTTTCGCTCCTTTGGCAACCGACAGCTTTAGCATGCGTTCAATATTATAGTAGCCGTCGGGCGTATCCTGGCCGGCCAGTGCGCAGGTCGCGGCATCGGCCATAAGAAAAATGCGTACGTCAACGTCATCCTTGCCCAGTTGATTGGCAATCCGCAGAGCGTTGTATGCTTTTTCGGTTCCGTATGGGGCGTCATTTATAATGATTAATGCAGTCATAGTGATATCTATTTATGTAAATAAGGAGGTTTAATTCTTTCCCGGAACAGGTTGTTATTTAATCCGTAATTTCGTTCTTCATCCGGCGATATTGTTCTTCATCTATTTCACCTCGGGCATATCGCTTTTTCAGTATTTCAAGGGATGACTCACCGGAAGAGCCTGACGGGGATTCGCTCCCTTTTCGAATCAAATACCAGATTAGCGTCACGATCACTGCCAAGACCAACAGCCAGAAAAAGATCATCAGTCCCACACCGAATCCCCCGCCCCAGCCATCCATCGTGTGTTGGGGGCCGTTCATCTGTAGGATAATAGCATTCAAGCTTATCATAATATTCACCTTTTCGTTTTATATGTTGAGGTAGTTTTTGCCATGGACCATAACCAATTTATTCAACGCCGGGATTCTGCAACATCCACTCGGGATAACCTTCTTCCAACCGTTTTGATTCAAAACCGTGCTGTTTCAGCAGTTCTACGGCATCATCGGCCATCGCACAGAGCGGTCCCCGGCAATAGGCTACAATTTGCCTGTCTCTGGGCAGGTCTTTGATCCGCTCTTTCAATTGTCCGGTCGGGATGGAAATCGCACCGGGAATGTGTCCTTCTTCATATTCCTCGTTGGGACGTACGTCCAGTACCAGAACTTCGTTGTTTTCAATGCGCTGTTGGAGATCTTGTAGGGAAACGGTTTCCAGGCTTTGGCGGGCATTGCGAAAATCTCGAATCAACCGTTCAATTTCAGCATTTTGAGAAAACCCAAGTTCTCTCAGTACCTTCCATACTTCGTAAACCCTGGAATTTGACAGCGAATAGTAATTATACCTCCCTTTTTTTTCGGCCTTTGCGAGCCGCGCTTTCTTCAGGACCTGCAGGTGCTGGGAGGCATTGGCCATACTGAGCCGGGTATGCTCCACAATATATTCGACCGAACAAGGCCCCTGGGCCAGCAATTCAATGACTTCAAGCCGATGTGGATTCGCCAGGGCTTTTGTTACCGTGGCCAGTTCCGTATAAATCTGCGTTTTAAACTCTCTAACATCCATAATTAACGTGATTTTAACTTAACAGATTTAAAAATAACCAATATCATTACAGCGTTCAATATAATAATTGATTATAGTTATCATAAACTCGACTCGCCCCCAGAGACTGTAGGACTCTGGGGGTTCTAACCCGGGAATACTGGATGGAGATATTTTCTGTAGTTATATGATTTTTGTTGTTATATAAGGCGAATAGGGGACTGGAAAATGAACAAAAGTGTTAAACAGGACCAGCTTTTGTAGTTAATCACGTAAAGACCGACAGGCTCCCCGGGTTAATAAAATAGATTTCGGTATAAAATTTTAGTATCTTCTTGACATAACAAGTAGCAATAAGAGAATATATGAATACGGAAAGTATATTTGGCGCGCTTCTCCCCTTTCTGATGACAGCAGTGTTGCTCTCATACAGCATGGAAGGCGTATCCCCGTCTGCTACTGTTTCTTTTGACTCCAGTCAGCAAAGCTCCCTCTGTAAAAATATACTTCAAACTTCGCTAGTGAAAGCTAAAGATCACCCATCGGGAGTTAAGCAAAGTGATGAACAATCAACTCCTTCCCAGGGAGCAACCACCGTTTCCTCTTCCTGCAACACTTCTTTACAGGTAATACCAGTTGAAAAGCAGCATCTGGCTGGACCCCATGAGAGTAGTCTCTTATTCCCTCCCTATACTTCTGATGTTCCCTCGCAGGCTTTTGTATTCCAGGAGCCCGATCCTCCCCAGACTATTTAAGAGCCTGGCTATCCTATAGCAGTACTAACCCTGCAGCCGGGTTCCGTGATTCTCATCTATTATCCAACTGCAGCATTCCTCGCTTCTAACTACCAGAAGCAGGGTTCAATTAGCTAATCGAATAGTCTGATGGCAAAAACGAACGGTTCTCTATACCAGTCATATTCATTATTGATATTTCGCATCTTTCTGAGTCTGATATTCATTGTCGCCGGTGCCCGGCATGTATTGCAATCCCATGCTGTCACGGAGCGGTTGTTAAACATTGAGTTAGGGCAGATCCTGGGAAGTTATATCCCTCCCGAACCCCTGGTCTTCCTCTCCGGGATAGGGATGGTACTGACTGCTGTAGCACTTATCCTTGGCTACCGTACA
>NZ_JBEPWZ010000081.1:0-11159 GCF_041642155.1 Fodinibius sp. | reverse complement strand
GTGTGCCATACTGTGAATGTCGCCCGTCAGCGGCGTTGAAGATAACAATAGTGTGCCGGGTGCAGGGGGGTACGTCTCCGCTGCCGTTATTCCTTCGCCTTGCTGAAGTACAAATTTCCGGGTGAGAAATCCGGGCTATACGATGAAGTAGCTGCGAGTCTTATTTTTAATATTAGTGCTGACTAATGATCTCATGATCCCCTGACAATGGCCAGCGTACATCTTGACACGCATACCAGCTTGTCGTCGGGCGTATATATATTAGTCTCCCACACGTGGATGTTCCGTCCCCGTTGAATGGGTGTTGAGACTGCATTAACGCTATTCCCCTTTTTTACAGGTCGAATGTGATTGGCATTGATCTCGATACCCATCGCGGTTTTATCTTCGTGGTTAATATTCAGCCAGGCGCCAATCGAGGCGAGGGTCTCCGCCAGCGCTACGGAAGCTCCACCGTGCAGAACGCCAAAAGGCTGGACGGTACGTTCGTCGACGGGCATGGTTGCCTTTACTTCATCCTTCTTAAAAGAGGTAAAGGCGATACCGAGGGTATTGCCCATATGTTTTTGTTCGGAATCAAAAAACAGCTGTACACGTTCTTGGATATCAGGTTGGATATACATAATATTATTTATAATTCAGGAGAAGCATATAATAGTAACAGCAACACAGAAATAAAATTCCACTTTGAAGTCAGAGATAAAGATTTATATTGAGCTATAATTACTTGAAAAGCCGGTCCCGAAGCATCGGGAAATATCAAAGCCTGAGCGCATTCAAAATCGCTGCATATAAAGGATATGTGAGGATGTTGACTGCGTAAAAATGCTGAGATTGGCCAAAGAACGGTTTTTGCAAAATGCTCTAACATTTATTGATAGAAGAAGAGATGATTATGGAATACCAGCCTACGACCATTCTGAATGAAGTTGACAAAGGGTTACAAAATCATAATAAAAAGGTGCTTTTTGCTACCAAAAGGGGAGGGGAATGGATAGAGACCGGGAAAGAAGAATTTCAGACGAAAGTTCGCAATCTTGCACTGGGATTGTATGAGTTGGGCGTAAGGCGCGGCGACCGGGTAAGCCTTCACTCCGAAAATAGTGCTGAATGGTTAATCTGCGACCAGGCTATTTTGTCGCTCGGAGCCGTTGATGTACCGGTTTATGAGACGCAGCCGGCAGAACAGATTAAATATATTCTGGAGAATGCCGAAGTAAATGTACATATAGTCTCCAATGAAGAACTATACCGTGAAAGCAAGTCGCTGGTCAACAGTATTGACAACCTTGAACAGGTGATCAGGATTTTTGACGCGGAAAACCAGGATGTGCTGTCTTTCGAAGATATTCTTGAAAAAGGAGCAACCAAACACAAGGAAGACCCGGAACTTTTTGAGCGATTGCGCTCGGAGGTGGATCCCGATGACCTGGCTACGCTTATTTATACTTCGGGTACGACCGGCGACCCGAAAGGAGTCATGCTTACCCACTGGAATATCGCCTCTAACCTGCTGGCTTCCCTGGAACGGGTACCTTTTGATGACAATGTCGAAGAGGACCAGCGGATGCTCTCGTATCTGCCTCTGTCGCATGTGTTCGAACGGCTTATCACTTATCTGTATATCCGGCTGGGATATCCGATCTACTATATTGAAGATATAAACGAGATCCGTGAAGACTTTGAGCACATCAGACCGTACTACCTGGCTACCGTTCCTCGTCTCCTGGAAAAAATACACACGGGGGTCAAGGTCAAGGGACAGGAGATGAGCGGGATCAAAAAGCAGCTCTACTACTGGGCGCTCAACCTGACCGACGAGTATGACCCCGAACACCCGCCCTCCGGTTGGGGAGCCCTAAAACATGCCATTGCCGATAAACTGGTATATTCCAAAATTCGCGCGCTTTTCGGCGGCAAGCTTTTGGGGGTAGTCAGCGGCGGAGCAGCCCTTTCTTCGAATTTGTTTCGTTTTATGAATGCTCTGGGCATTATCTGCCTGCAGGGATACGGTCTTACGGAAACCTCCCCGGTACTATCGGTGCACGACAAGGATCACATGCGTGTGGGAAGCTCGGGGCCGCCCCTGTCGAACGTGGAGATCAAGATCGCCGAGGACGGTGAAATCCTGGCAAAAGGGCCTAATATTATGAAAGGGTATTACCGTAACAAGGAAAAAACGGATGAAGTATTTACCGATGACGGCTGGTTGATGACCGGCGATGTGGGCAAGCTGGAAGATAACTATCTCTATATAACGGATCGGAAAAAGTCGGTCTTTAAGCTTTCGACCGGCAAGTATGTGGCTCCGCAAACCATCGAAAACCTGCTCATCGAAAGCGGCTTTATAGATCAGGCGATGGTGGTAGGTTACAAACGAAAATTTTGCTCCGCACTGATCGTCCCCAACTATGAAAATGTTGAAAAACGACTGAAGGGAAGGGGAAAGTCGGTATCGGAGGAGCCGGACAAAGACCCGCAGGTGCGGGAACTCATCCAGCAGGAGGTGGACAAGGTCAATAAAAATCTTTCTCCGTGGGAGACGGTCAAAAAGTTTGTCGTGCTTGCGGAGCCATTCAGCATGGAATCGGGTGAGCTCACCCCGACGATGAAAGTTAAACGATCGAAGGTGAAGGAACATTACGAAGAGGAAATTGATTCAATGTATGAAGAGGCGGAGCAGACCGATAACGCCTGACGACCTTAGCCTGTTCTCTGCATGATAATGGAATGTTAAAATCACAACAATTTTTATGGCTCAATCAACATATGCTATTCAAAAAGTCGCGGTTCTGGGATCCGGTACCATGGGCAGCCAGATCGCGGCCCATTGCGTTAACGCCGGACTCCAGGTATGGCTGCTTGACCTGAAGGATGAAGGAGGGGACGACCCGAACAGGCGGGTGAAAGAGAGCATCAAAAAGCTGAGGGAAATGAACCCCTCGCCCCTGGGGAATCCGGGGGACGCCAAGCACATTCGTCCCGGCAATTTCAGCGACGACCTGGATATCATCAGGGAAGTGGACTGGGTTTGTGAGGCCATTATCGAAAAGATGGATATCAAAAAACAGATGATGAGCGATATCCAGGAGGTTCGCGGGGAAGAGACGATTGTAACGTCAAATACCTCTGGACTCCCAATCAGTGAAATCAGCGAGGACTGCTCGGAGGAGTTTCGAAACCATTTTCTGGGTACGCATTTTTTTAACCCGCCGCGCTATATGAAGCTGCTGGAAGTGATTCCCACGGAGGCCACGGCTGAAGAGGTGACGGATTACATGACCGCCTTTTGCGAGAAAACCCTGGGCAAGGGGGTGGTGCGCTGCAAGGATACGCCTAACTTTATTGCGAACCGTATCGGGATCTTCTCCATGGCCAGTATGATGCCCTACTTTTTTGACGGTGACTTCCGGGCGGAGGAGATTGATTTTCTCACGGGAACGCTCACCGGCTATTCCAAAGCCGCCACCTTCCGCACCGCCGATATGGCGGGCCTGGATATCATCCATCATGTGGCCAATAATTTGTATCCCTCCATTCCCGATGATGAGCGACGCGAGGTCTTTCAGCTGCCGGAAGGCTTCGACGCGATGATTGAACAGGAAAAATATGGCAACAAGTCGGGAGAGGGGTTTTATAAAAAAGTTCAGACCGATTCCGGCAGGGAATACAAGGTCATTAATCCGGATACGCAGGAATATGAATCGCAAATCGACCCGGAATTTGAAAGTGCATCGCAGGCAAAGGAGAAATTTGAAACGCCGGGAGAGCGACTGAAATATCTGGTGGACCAGGATGATGAAGCGGGGCGGTTTTTGTGGGATATCCACTGCGACCTGCTGCTGTATGCGGCTCACCGGGTGCCCGAAATCACGGATTCCGTAGAGTCTATCGACCGCGCGATGAAATGGGGCTTTAACTGGGAACTGGGTCCCTTCGAACGCTGGGATGCCATTGGTGTTCGTGAATCGGTGGAACGCATGCGGGAAGAGGAACGAGAGGTGCCCGAACCGGTGCTGGAGATGCTGGAATCGGGACGCGAGCAGTTTTATGACTGGGAGGAACGCACGGTGTACAATCTCGCCACCGGGGAAGTGGAAACATTGACGCCGCCTGCCGCCGGGGCGATCCGGGTGGCTGAGCTTCAGGCCAAAGGCAAAGAAGTGTTCGGCAACGGCAGCGCGGGTTTGTACGATCTTGGGGACGGGGTGGCCCTTTTTGAATTCCGAACCAAAAAACAGACGCTCGGTTTTGAGCTGATCCGCTCGCTGGATGAATCCTGCCGGATCGTCAAAGAGCAGTTCGACGCCCTGGTCATCAGTCACGATAACGACAACTTTACCTACGGGGCGAACCTGATGGAGGTGATGCAGGCGTGGCAGCAGGGGGAGAAGGACCGCGTTGAGGAGGCAGTGGAGAATTTTCAGGAAGTAGCAGTCGGACTCCGCTACCAGCCGTTCCCGGTGGTTGTGGCACCTTTCGGCCGCTCGCTGGGCGGCGGGGTGGAGTTTATCCTCCACGGGGATAAAGTCGTGGCCCACTATGAGCTTTATGCGGGACTCGTTGAAGTGGGGGTCGGGCTTATTCCCGCGGGCGGGGGCACGAAGGAGATGCTCTACCGCGTGATGCAGCAGGTGATGGATGACGACCAGGTCGATCCGCTGCCGAATATCAAAGAGGTATTTAAAACGATCGGGATGGCCGAGGTTTCCGACGGCGCCCCCAAAGCCCGTGAGTATCAGTACCTGCGGGACTCCGATTCCGTGATTATGAATCGCGACCTGCTGATTGCCAATGCCGAGGCGGAAGCGCGGCGAATGGTGGAGGCGGGTTACCAGCCCCCGCAGAAGCCGGAGATCAAGGTACTGGGCAAAAAGGCACTGGGTTCCCTTCGGCTGATGCTCTATATCATGCACGAGGCCAACTATATCACGGATTACGACAAGGTGGTAGCGGGAAAAGTGGCCTGGGTTATGAGCGGGGGCGACCTGAGTGAGCCGCAGAAGGTGCCCGAAGCGTACCTGCTTCGGCTCGAACGCGAGGCCTTCCTGGAGCTCCTTGAGGACGAACGCACACAGGCCCGCATTGAACACATGCTGAAGAAAGGAAAACCATTACGGAATTAGTTTTTGGTAATTCGTTATTTGTTATTGGGATATGAGGCAGCAAAAAGAGATACAATCTTTTGAAGATCTGAAGGTTTGGAAGTGTGCTAGAAAACTTCAAAGTAAAATATCAAAACTGGTAAAGACCTTTCCTAAGGTCGAGGAGTACCGCTTAACGAATCAGATCGTACGTTCGTCTCGGTCAGTGGCAAGGAATATTGCTGAAGGATACGGACGATACCATTATCAGGAAAATATTCAATTTTGCAGACAAGCAAGAGGCTCCTTATGTGAATTATTAAATGATATTATAACGGCATGTGAAGCAAAGTATATTGATAAAAGCAGATTTGATACGCTTAAAAAAGATGTAGATAGGTGCCATCGACTTTTGAACGGTTATATTGCTTATCTCAAAAAGGCCAAAAAAAAGAGTCAAGTTAAGGAAGACGAAACTATTTATGATCTGGTCCCTGATAACCATTAACTAATTAACCAATAACGAAATGAAGGAAGCTGTCATTGTAGCTGCTGCGCGAACACCAACCGGAAAAGCCAACAAAGGATCCCTGCGATTTACCCCGCCCGATCGCCTGGGGGGGGAGGTGATCAAGGCGCTCCTGGAGCGGGCCCCGAACCTGCAGCCCGAAATGGTGGATGATGTTATCCTGGGTTGCGCGTTTCCGGAGGCCGCACAGGGGTTGAATGTCGCCCGCCAGTGTGCGGCGCTGGGAGGACTGCCGCCGTCGGTTCCGGCCGCCACCATGAACAGATTTTGTTCGTCGGGCTTGCAGACCATTGCCCAGGCCGCCGAACGGATTATGGTCGGTGGTGCCGAGGTGATGATCGCCGGCGGCGTGGAATCGATGTCCCTGGTGCCGATGGGCGGGTATGTGGTGCATCCGAATCCCGAATTGGTGGATAACTACCCGGAAATTTATATTAATATGGGGCTGACGGCTGAAAATGTGGCGGACCAGTATGGAGTAAGCCGCGAAGATCAGGATGCGTTCGCCTACCGCAGTCACCGGCGCGCCATCAAGGCGTGGGAAGAGGGATATTTTGAGGACCAGGTGGTGCCGATCGAGGTTCGCGAAAAGAAAGTAACCGCAAGAGGTGAGGTTGAGGAAACGGAATTCCCGTTTAATACCGACGAGGGACCCCGCCGTGATACCTCCGAGGAAATTTTGGCCAAACTGAGTCCCGCCTTTAAACAGGGAGGGTCGGTCACGGCTGGAAATTCCTCCCAGATGAACGATGCCGCTGCTGCGGTCGTCGTGATGAGCCGGGAGAAAGCGGATGAGCTCGGGCTTGATCCCATTGCACGGTACGTCGGCTTTTCCGTTGCCGGCGTCCCCCCCGATATTATGGGCATCGGTCCCGTCGAGGCCGTCCCCAAAGTGCTGGAGAAAGCGGGGATGGATTTGAGCGAGATCGATCTTATTGAACTTAATGAAGCGTTTGCAGCGCAGGCCCTGGCAGTGATTCGCGAGCTCGGTATGGATGAGGATATCGTCAACATTAACGGGGGTGCCATCGCCATGGGACACCCGCTCGGCTGTACCGGCGCGAAGCTTACGACCCAGATCTTGTATGATCTGATGCGCCTTGAGAAGCGCTATGGCTTGGTTACCATGTGTGTGGGGGGCGGTATGGGCGCCGCGGGAATTTTTGAAAATTTACGATAAAGCGACCATAGATGATATGGGTGGCACGATCAGGCGATTGACAGGGTTTTCAAAGTTCTCTCTATAATACAAATACTAAACCGTGACAATTCGCTTTATTTATGTATAATCAACGAGTAGGAATAGACCATGTTTACAGCAGATACGTTAGAAGGACAAACGATTCTTATTACGGGGGGCGGAAGCGGATTGGGTCTCGCCATGGCAAAAAAGTTCGCTGCGCTTGGCAGTAATGTTGCTATTTGCGGGCGGACCGAGGACAAGCTACGTCAGGCGATTGAAGAAATTGCCGGAGAGCGTAGGGGAGTGACCACCAAGTATTATGTAGCCGATGTTCGCAGCTACGAACGTATGGAGGAAGTGATGGGCGAGATTATTTCCGACTTCGGAACCATAACCGGACTCGTCAATAACGCCGCCGGTAACTTTCTGTCGGCTTCTGAAGATCTGAGTCCTGGTGGCTTTAAGGCGGTGGTCGATATTGTTCTATACGGTTCCTTTAATTGCACACACCTGTTCGGGAACTACCTGATTGACGAAGAACAGGAGGGAAGTGTCTTGAATATGGTGACTACCTATTCGGAATCCACCGGGTCGGCCTTTGTGCTGCCTTCCGCCTGCGGAAAGGCAGGGGTGCTGGCGATGACCCGGTCGCTGGCTTATGAATGGGCGACCTACGGCATCCGGCTGAACGCCATCGCACCGGGACCTTTTCCCACCAAGGGAGCCTGGGAGCGGCTGATACCGGATGAAAGGGCTGAAAAGCAATTTTTGTCCAAAATTCCGGCCGGCCGGTACGGGGATAAAGAGGAGCTGGCCAACCTGGCAGCTTTTTTAATGTCCGATATGGCGCCCTACATCACCGGGGAATGTGTGGTCATTGACGGCGGGGAGCGCCTCTCGGCGGGACAGTTTAACTTTATAGACCAGCTGGGGTCGCGGGAGGAGCTGAAAAACTTCTTTAAGGGAATGCGTGAAAAGAGTAGTGAATAGTGAACAGTTAACCGGGGAGTATGCAAAACCGCTCTATTGTCCAATGCCCGCGTTATTGATCAATTGAAATCCTCACCCTACATACTACCCCAGCCGCCTGTCTATTTTATCCAGGGTTTTGTTAAGCTCCATCAGGTGATAACCGTTGTAGATAGTCGGACGCTTTAACTGTATGGACTTGATGAATTCCATCGCGGCCAGCTCCGCGGATTTGGAGGCATCGAACGACTGGCGACTAAAAAAAAGATGTCCGCTTTCGTTTTCCTGCCCGAGACGTACGCTCTGTTCCGATACGTCGCAGTCGGCCAGATAGTTTTGGTCCGCCGCCAGCCGATGATGGTTGGTTGCCAGGGAGGCGGTATTGACGTAGATGTTGGCCGTAGCGCCGCTGTCGAATCGTACAAGAAGGTGCAGCGCATGGGGACTTCGGCTGGACAGTTCAACAGATTTCAATTCGATATGGTGAACGGCACCATTGATCCATCGGAGGCTGAAGGCCAGCTCATTAATCCAAAAATAATCGAAACTGAAGTCGGATTCCATATGTTGAGCATGGGTAATTTCCCGGATAACCTGTATAAAGGAGGGTTTGATGATTTTTTTTGCCATCCACTTGGAAGCGGGGGCCAGCGTAGGCCAGTGTGAAAACTGAAGCTGAATATTGGCTTCCTCAGCGGCGTGATATACCTTTTCAACAAGCTGTGTGTTACCTGTAGGCAGCGGTCCGACAAGAAAGCTATGGATTCCTTTTTTGACTGTTTCCAATAGGTGCCGGAGCCGGTTCTCCGTATCATCGAGAAGAAAACAGGCATCCACCGATTCGATGGCACTTAGCTTGGCTGCGATGGTTACTTCAGAAACGGACCGGTGGGTTCGCAAGTGTTTTTCCCATGCTACAGCCCGTTCGGCAGAACCAATGATTCCGATTTTCATAAAGGGGGATTCCTGTGTGTATATTTAACAATCCATAATTATGAAATAGGAATCTATTTTCAAAACATTTTATCTGTTTGATGAATGCTGCATAAGGAATGCTGCATAAGGCTTTGTAAAGTCCTTTGCAAAACCGTTGTTTTTCCTAGTCACTACATGTTCGCGATTTCAAAATCATCGCGCATTGTGAATGTATATAAATTGCGGATATAAAATCCTTACAAATACTCAATATGCTGTGGGTTAAAAATCACTCTGGCCTTGATTTTTGACCAAAAATTCTTGCTTTCAAAAGCCTTCTTTTACTTAATCCGGCATGACCAGGGCAAGAATAAAATAGAGAAGTACGGGACTTCCCCACCCCAGGAATGTTAATATGACAAAAATAATGCGGACGATGGTAGGATCCCATCCGAGATACTCTGCGATACCCCCGCATACACCTGAAATCATCCGGTCGCTGTGTGATTTACTTAAACGAGCTGCCATAAAAGTATGGTTAATTAACTTGGTTATCCTGTTTGATTATATGATACGCACGAGCTATGCTGATGTTTCAATTGTTTTAACATTCAAGTAAAATGAAAGCCCAAAGTAATAAAAAGGAAACAAAAATGAACCATAGATTAACTGGGAGGGGGATCTGTCAAACAGATAGACCAATGCCAGCAATTGTATGACAAAGAGCGAACCCAGCAGCAGGGTAAGCTTGCGAAGGAACGATGTGCGGCTGGGATATACAAACTTAATGGGGAGGAAGGTGGTCAGGGCGAATACCAGCAGTATTATAGAAGCTGTGGTGGTTGAGAGCTGGAGCAGAAAAATATAGAACACCACGATGTTCCAGTAGGAGGGAAAGCCCAGGAAAAAATGATCGTCGGTCTTGGCCCGGGTATTTGAAAAGCCGAACACACTGGCGGTGGCACAAATGAGGAGCACCCAAAAGGGGAGATCCATCGTGGCATAAATCCAGAAAAGAGGGGCTACCGTCCAGGTAAGAAAATCTACGATATTGTCCATCAGTCCCCCGTCAAACCTGGCGGCATATTCTTTGGTTCGGACCAGCCGTGCGAGCGCGCCATCGATGGAATCGATAAGCGCCGCTCCCGCAAGAGCCCACAATGCTGTTTGATAAGCCTCCTCGAATATGAGAATCAGTGTCCACAGCCCCAGGGCTGCGCCCGTTGCGGTCAGCAGGTGAACGCCGTATGCTGCTATTTTTTTCACGAACGGTCTATGTCTAATGAGTTGCTGCTCCTGTTATATCCGTTACACGATAACATAATAAAATAAAAAAAGCGGAACCGATGAAGTTCCGCTTTGAAAAGGACGTAAAAACCGAAAAATCCATTCAACCTTTTTTCAGTCGCGGCGCTCTGATAGCAAAGCCGTGATATAACCAGCTCGTGTTTTCCGACAGGGAGAGGTAGTTATTCTATTTTGACCTCAGTCATGGCCGGGTCATATCCGATATAACTGATTACCAGGTTGTGAGTACCTTTTTCCAAATTCTGGAGAGAAAATTTCCCCTCCTGGTTTGTGGATGTTCCTTTACTGGTGCCTTCAATAAGAATATTCGCTCCCGGAAGAGGGGCGTCCTCCCGAGTGGAAATTACGGTACCCGATAGCGTCTTGTTATCCGTAATGCGTAAGTTTTTAATGTTCATGGCAGCCTCTTTCATGGTCGGAGTTTTCACGCTCACAGCTGATTCCTCCCCGGGAGCTGCTGGTGGTAGTTTAAATATAATCGGCAAAGAATACTGTACGGGGACCGGCTCTCCGCGCTGTCTGCCGGGTTTGAATTGGGCTTGTTTGACCACCCGAAGGGCTTCCTGATCCAGAGACTCGCTGACGCCCCGCATGATCTGCGGCTCCTCAACCGTTCCCTCTTCGTTTACGATAAATCGTATGATAATACGTCCCTCTTCCCCGGCTTCACGGGCTTCCTGCGGATAGGTGATTTCAGTCATCAGGGATTCAAGACCACCGATCAACTCCGGCATCTGTTCCACGGCCACAAAGAATTCTTTATTCGATTCATCCTGCTGGTTGCCGGCCGTGGCTCCCGGCGCCTCCTTCAAATCTGAAAAGACTCGGTCCATGTCAATACCATCGAGGAACTCAATTTTTATAACGCCGTCCTGCCCGGCTTCTCCGTATTCACTTGTGGCTTCATCTCCTTTGAGTACTCCGACAGATTTGATGTATTCTCCCTTGATCCGGGAAAGCGCGTCAGGGGGATCGGTTTCGGAGATACGCTCTCCATTGATGATATATAAAGGCTGCTGATCACTTTCGGCCTGGGCTTCCATTTGTGCCTGGGCCTGCTGGAATTCGGTATTCGTAATACCATCAGCGTCGTTGAGGTCGCTGCAGGAGATCGTCAACACCACCAGCCCTGCCGTTACCAGCGTTAAAAGAAAGCTCGATCGAGAGGTGG
>NZ_JBEPWZ010000080.1:0-11188 GCF_041642155.1 Fodinibius sp. | reverse complement strand
GAGGAAAGCGGCAGCAGGGACAATCCCTGGAAAACGGGAAGGTTACGGTTACCCAAACCTTGTATGACAGCATGCTCCGGCCTGCTGTTACCACAAAAGCGGCAACGCTGGAAACAGATTCAGATATCTTGATGAAGTACCGTCCAGATGCCGTTACCTCCCTGGATTGGAATACCGGGATCATGAAAGGTGCTATTCCCGATGCTCTGCCCAACGACGAAGGTTATCCCTACAGCCGCAAACGATTCGAGGACTCTCCACTAGGCCGAACCGTGGAGATCGGAGCACCGGGCAAAGATTTTGCCATCACCGGATCTTCCAGTGATCATACCGTCAAATATGCATATAGCTCCAGTACTGAAGAGGATAAGTCCGGACTGCCCGCTAATGAATACTTCAAAAAAACCCGTACAGATCAAAATGGCAGATCAAAATATGTGCTTCTCGATAAATTCGGTAACCAGGTTTTCAACGTCATCCCGATGGATGATAATGCCGTTAAAAGTGCGAGGCTTTTATCCTATTCCGATACCGGCAAGGTAGAAACTAAACGGCTCCCAAATTATTTTGATCCGCCGGAAGGCTCCAAGCCCTCTGACTGGCAGCGCAGCAGATCGTTTAATACAAAGGGACTATTTACGGAAGCCACAGAACCCAACTCCGGAAATGTCTGCTATATTTATAATCCCGATGGATTGGTACGCTTTTCCCAAAACGCTGAGCAGTCGAAACAGGGAGTGTTTTTGTATAAAAAATACGATTCTGAAGACCGGATTATTGAAGAAGGCTATTTCCCCTACAACGGGAACACTGAAGAACTGCAGAAAAAAGCGGATACAGACCCGGATTGGCCCGGTACAAATCAGTCTGCGCACCCGAAATATAAATACAGTTATAACGGAGATGGCAAAACTTTGAATGATCTGGGACAACTAACCGGAATAAAGGTAATGAGTCACACTGAAGATAATACGGTTGAAGTGGAAGTACTTCAGCATTTCAACGATCGTCAGAGGCTATCCCAAGTTATTCTTACCCTTGTTTCCGAAAACTCCACTTTTACGACCCGGTATGACTATGATAATCTCGGGAATATAAATAGTACTACTTATCCTTCCGGCCTGGAGTTGTTGTACGTACGCGATGAGGTGGGGCGGGTGGTAAAGATTACCGATGTCGATCATACCGTTCTCTTGGAAACTACGTATAATGCCGGAGATCAAATACTGACCGAAACCAATAAAATCAATCCTTCGGCTCCCCTTACCACAAATTACAGCTACAATTCACAAGGGTGGGTCACCCGGATAGAAGGATCCCACATGACTGAAAATATTACTTACATAAAAGAGGGATATCAGGGGAAAGGTTTTTTCGATGGCAGTGTGGCATCAAACAGCATTCAGCTAAATCTTCCGTCTGATAATAAGGTTCCTTCTGAATTGACCTATCGCTTCAACTATGATAATGCATACCGTGTTACCGTTGCTGACTGTTTACTGGGAGAACAGCAGGCCTCTCGGTGGTCCCTGGGACTGATCAATCCTGTTACCTACGATGCCAACGGAAATTTCCTGCAGGTAGACAGCGAAAACTATGAATATGAAGAAGGAACTGATTTCGCAAAAAATACGGATGGTTCCGATAGTTGGGATTATACAAAAGATGACAGCGGTGCTACTGTATCAGCCCTTCCGCGGGGAATTTCGCAAATATTGCGAGACATTTACAGCGGTAAAGCGAGCTCGATCAAGATAAAATCCAGTGGTACCATCAGCTTCACCTATGATGACAAGGAAAAGAGAGTGATGAAGAAATCCCCTCAAATGACCAAGACCTATTCCCGGAACACGGTTGGTGCAGTTCTGGAAGAATTGAAACAAAGCAGCGACGAGGGCAATGACCAGACCAAGAATTTCCTCTACGGGCCGGGTGGATTGTTTGGTCTGAAAGTGGGTACAGAATTAATCGCCGTCCATAAAGATCATCTCAAGTCTCCGAGAATACTGACTGACGATAGCGGAGCGGTCATTTCCGCATACCAGTATGAGCCGTTCGGGGGATTGATTGATGGGGAAGTCAGCGATACCGAACTTCTGCAGTATCTGTTTGGCGGCTATGAATTTGATCCCGAAACCGGTCTTTATAATGCTGGATCCCGATTATACGATCCGAAACTACGCCGCTTTTATAACATTGATCCCAAGCATCAATATGCTTCGCCGTACGTTTTTGTCGGTAATAACCCGATGAATATGGTCGATCCTGACGGAGAAGCCGCCTGGTGGGCCGTCTTGATCGGCGCTGTTGTGGGAACCATCGTGACGGTAGCTACCGGGGGAGCAGGAGCGGTAGTGTTCGGGACGGAACTGGCAGTTTCAGCATCCGTCGGAGCCGTCGCCGGTACGGCAGGGGCTTTGGCCGGCGATGCTACAACTGCTGGTATTGCTGGAGAGAAATTCACCGGCAAGAGGGCTCTGGTCGATGCCTTATCCGGTTTCGCCGGGGGGCTTGTTGGAGCAGGTGTGGGAGGATCCGTAGGGAAAGGTGCCATAAACCTGGCATATAATGCCGGGCGTAATACTGCTGAGGATATTGCCTTTGTCACCCGCTTGGGAACGGCAACATCGATGATCAGCGGCGGATTTGCGGGCGCGACGGCCTCATCAACAGTTAGCTCAGCCATGACAGGACAGCCGTTTTTTAGCAAAGAAACAGCTTTGAATATTGCCATCGGTACTGTTGCGGGGGCAGGAGGCGCTTTGATGGCATCCGGTGCACATTTCGGTTTTTTTGGTGCGATGCCTAAACAGCTGGGAGCAGCAGACTTCAACGATATTTTTACAAATTTAGATGAAGGGGATAATAGTCAGTTTTTGCTGACCAGCGTACGTGAAGATCAATATTTATCTACCAGGCAAGCCATCCGCAATTCATATGGCCGAGATGAAGCCGTATTTAAAATGAGTCCCAGCGGAAATGAAGAGGCGGATGTCATTGCCCTGCATGGGGTGGGGCGCTTTGTTTTTCCGTATACCAGACGGGGGTATACGCAACCCATGTCCGCCAAACTCTTTGGTGAATATTTAAACAACCAACATTCTTATTTGAATGCCCAACGGACCCAGCTGAGAAGGGGGTATGTTCCTCCTCTCAAATTATCGATCTGTTTCAGTGCATTACCCGGACGATTCGGCAGTGTCGGCCAAACCCTAGCAACGGCGCTGGGCCGGACCACTTCCGCCGGTAAAGGAATCGTTTATCCGGCTAAATTAACGCAAAACTGGGTTAAATTTAATCCTTGATAGTTTGAAAAAAGAAATTTCCACTGTCCGATCCAGGCTGAGCATCACCAACAAACAGCTCAGGGAGTTTGAAGCCATTGCTTCTGATGCGGGGCAAGATCTGTCCCGGCTGTATGAAGGTGAATCGCAAAACACCCACTATCGTATTGCCAGCATGCAGGAGGCGCGGCGTATTCTGTCGCAAGCAACGGAGGCTGAACGACGGAAAAGAAGTGAAACCTTTCTCGACGGTCTTGAGTACAGGAGCCGAATTCCACAGGGTATGCATGACAGAGGCGAAGCCTATGTATTCGCCGATCATCCATTGGAAGCAGAGCGGGACAAGGGTGGTCATGATAACCATTTGCCCATTTATGTACGTACTCTTTCCATACTGGAAAAGGTGGTCCCGGCCGGTGGAGTATGGGACCTCAGTGTTCATCCTTCGGAATGGGGTGTTGATGAACGGGAAGAGATGTATAATGTCGTCAACATCGGAAAGTTGACGCTGGAAGCTGGGGCATCAATTGTCGTAAGGGGAAATGCTTTTATCTTGACCTGTCAGGAGCTAATCAAAGAGGGTTCTTTTCGTACTGATTATGATATCGGTATTCTGGGAACGCTCCATGGTTTTGGTTCTCGGAGAGGAGACTATGACGGTGCCCACGGGAAGGCCGGGAATGATGGAAGCAAGGGAGCTGACGGGCGGAAACCACGGCTGGGTTCAACCTTCTTGGGGTCTGTTACTGATGAATTTTTCAGTAAAGATGCTCTCAACGGAGGAGACGGTAACGATGGGGAAGCCGGTGCAGACGGTGAACCCGGTCTCAACGGTGGTGCCTGTCGCATTGCGGAGATTAATCTACGATGTATGACAATTCAGTCTCCTGTTACAGTAGGGGTCATCCCCGGTAGAGGAGGTAATGGCGGCGATGGAGGCAATGGCGGCGACGGAGGAAATGGTGGTATGGGAATAGACGGTTTTAAAACCGTTGAGAAGCTGGTCCCACCAGGGTGCGGAGGTAATGGAGGGAATGGTGGAAAAGGAGGAAAAGGAGGTCGTGCCGGTCATGGAGGCATCTCATCCAACGTATTTCTGACTGTTCCGGAGAAGGCAATCGAAAATATCCATTACTTCTCGAAGAAGGGACAGCCGGGTAAAGCTGGCAAAGGCGGAACCGGGGGCAAGGGTGGCCGTGTTGGCAAAGGGGGGCTTCCGTTTACAAGGTCAGAGAATGATGAGCAGGCAGATCGCTTGGACGGCACGCCGGGTGAGCCCGGAAAGAACGGGCGCGATGGGAGAACAGGCAGAGTAATGCCTGCTGCTAAGATTTATGTAAACAATTGTCTGAAAACAGATTCAGAACCGGACTATTTCTCCAATTGATTGTTCTTGAGGAGCATAAATTACGCCGAATGATCTAATGTGGCACTGGCAAGGCGAAGAAAATCTGTAACATGGGTTACAATGGCTCGCCGCTGCTGGCGGGCGAAGGCCAGATGCTCTTTATCGATTGCCCCAATTTTATCCGCAACAACCAGCGTAAGGACATCAATCCTGCTGCGGCGTAGCCCGTCAGTTACAGCAGTCGGTATATGTTCATCAAGGTAAAACTTGGAAGGGGAGTTCACGCGGTTCCGTGGGATTTTTGGTCAAAAAGCAATAGGATCTGCTGGCGGAGCTGCTCGGCAAACGCTTCACTTTCTTCGACAGAGCGGTCTATCTGCTCACGGTTGGCAAAATAAAAGGCTAAGGCCACATAAATGTCAACTAAATTGAGGTCATATTAACTGGCTATTTAATTGGCGGATCACCCCAACCGATCGTACCAGATGGCTACATTTTGTACGGTGATGCAGTGGCCGTCAATCCGCGGGGCGCCTCGACAGATACCTGGAGTTTGAACGATACGCTGATCGATCGAGCCATAATACTGGATTGATTTAGCAACTAACGAAAGATGAGTATTAAAACCAAATGCGACAGGGAAGGGCGGGGCACGACCACTTTAGGCTGGTTATAGGGCGTATTTATATATTCGAAATGGCTACTTTTATTATCAATTTTCGCAAATTGAAGTATACGGCCCGTCAAGTCTTTTAGAATCTTAAATTCTTTTTTCTTCCCAATACCGATGAAGATATTCAAGCTATAGAAAAGAAATATATAGTTGTTATTCTGGATAGAAACGCATACACTTATTTGTAAATGTATGCAATTTTATCCAGATGTACGTATCAGAGCCCAAAATAGAGAAAGCTGTTAGCATATTTAAGGAGCATGGTGGAGTTATGCGAACGAGTGAAGCTGAAAGGGCAGGCATCCATAACCGCACGCTCTACCATATGCTTGAGGAGGGTTATATAACGAAGCTTGAGCGTGGAGTTTACAAGCTTAAAGACAAAGGACCGCTTTCAAATCCCGATCTGGCAATTGTGGCAACGAAGATCCCCAAAGCAAGAGTATGTCTGATCTCTGCGCTGGATTTTTATGATATGACCACTGAAATACCCCACAGTGTTCATATTGCCCTTCCCAGAACAAGTAGAGATCCTAAGCTTGACTATCCGCCTCTATCAGTCTATCGGTTTTCTGGTAAAAGCCTGACCGAAGGAGTAGAAGAGCATGAGATAGATGGAGTATCCGTTCAGGTATACAATCCGGCTAAGACCATAGCTGACTGTTTTAAGTTTCGGAATAAGATTGGACAGGATATTGCCATAGATGCCCTTGAAAGAGGAATCAGTGAAGGCAAAGCAAGCTATAAAGATGTTCTTCACTATGCAGAAATTTGTCGCGTTAAAACGGTCATAAAACCATACTTAGAAAGTATAGCCAATGGCTAAATCCAAACAAGCAATTGTTGATTCGGTACATCAGCGCCTGTTGAATAAGGCACGGGAAACAAATAGACCATTCAATGAGCTACTGCAGTATTATGCAATGGAAAAATTCCTGTTGCGCATGAGTAAACTACCCAATGCAGAGGATTTCGTGCTAAAAGGAGCGTTACTTCTAAGAGCGGCCGGTATATCTGAGTTAAGAGCAACCAGAGATATTGATGTACTTAAATATGGAAGTAGCGCGATACCTGATATTGTGGAAATATTTAGGAAGTGTTGTAATATCAATATTGAGGGAGACCAAAATTCCAACAGAATTACCAACAGCGCTAACAGAGACTTTTTACGAGGACGGCACCAAGAAAAAACAATGGAAAGCGTTTATAGGTAAAATATCTGATGACCAGCTACCAAAAGAGCTTAGCTCCGTTGTTGACCGTGTTAAAGCATTTCTTTGGCCAGTAACACGTTCAATTCAGGAGAGTTCTACATTTTCTAAAACCTGGGAGCCGGATAAGGGTTGGGATTAGTGGGTGTAATTTTGATGTCTCTCTTGATATATATCAAGAGTATTTCCTGTCAAATATCAATGGTGGATATGGTCCCAAGTAGTATGTTAAGCATGAACAAACTGTTTAACATCAAAGCAATAACACAATGACTACTGCAACGAAAACCTTATGGAACATAGATCCAACGCATTCGGAAGTACAATTTAAAGTAAAACACTTGGTAATTTCGACTGTTACCGGAAGTTTCGGCTCTTACGATGGAAAAATAGAAGCTGATGGCGCCGATTTCGAAAATGCCAAAGCAAGTTTTACTGCTGATATCGATAGTATCACCACCAACAATAATGACCGTGACCAGCACCTGAAGTCTGATGATTTCTTTAATGCAGAAGAGTATCCGCAGCTGAAATTTGAGTCCACAAACTTTGAGAAAGTTACTGACGGGAAATACAAAGTTACCGGTGATTTAACCATCCGTGACGTCACCAAAGAAATAGAACTGGATGTCGTCCACGGTGGTACGGTTACCGATCAATATGGTCAAACCAAAGCTGGATTTGAAGTTGAAGGAAGTATTAACCGAAAAGAATTTGGCCTAACTTGGAGTGCCGTAACCGAAGCTGGTAACGTGGTTGTTGGCGATAAAATTAAACTGCAATTAAATGTACAGTTTATTAAAAATTAACTGACGACTAACGTCCCATACACCTATAAGCGGGTATTCTCTTCTGGAGGATATCCGCTTTTTTATTTCCTGATGATTCCCTGTACATTTTTAGATATCTTTGATAAGTCAATTTGCACAAAAACGGCGGCAGTCACTAAGCAAACAACGAATGTATCAGGTACTAAAAGAAAATTTTCAGGAACATGTCTAGTTAACTGATGATGAGTGGGAGATGTGTAAAAATAATCTTCGCCCCAAGCGAATGCTCAAACGACAATTTCTACTTCAAGAAGGCGATGTTTGTCGTGAGTTAGCGTTTGTGGAAAAGGGCGCGCTATATTCTTACACGGTGGATTCAAAAGGTAATCAGCATGTCATACGTTTTGCCTTTGAGGGCTGGTGGATGGCAAACCTGCAAAGCTTCTTCACCGGTGAACCAACTACCTTAAATATTGAGGTTCTTGAAGACAGTGAGCTGTTGATGCTTGACCGGAAAAATCATGAAAAACTTTTGGATGAAATCCCCGCCTATGAGAGATATCATCGTATCATTGTGCAAAATGCATATGTGGCCTTGCAGCAACGCGCGGAAAATGCACTTGGGCTTACCGCTGAAGAAAAGTACAGCCGTCTGATAGAGCAAAATCCCGAGTTCATGAATCGTGTGCCACTGAACCTTGTGGCTTCTTACCTGGGGATGAGCCCTGAAACCCTGAGCCGAGTCCATGGGCAGATGAGTAAGTAAAGGGCTTGCTATTTCTCAAGGGCTTCTCTATCCCATTTTCCGTTGACGGCCTCGGCCTTATAGGTCGTCTGGAGGAAATCGAGCAGTGTCTCATCCGGGTTTGATGCGTTCTTCACAGCCTGATAAGGCAGTAGGTAGTCTCCAAGATCCTCATTATATAATGCATCCTGAGGCTTGATAACTGAATCTCGGTAGCCCTCCGGCTCTGGATAAGCGTAAGAATAGAACGCAGCCTCTCCAAAACCGGTGCCTGGCCAAAATCCGGCACTTGACAACTCGTGGGAATAACTCTTTTCCATAACCCAATCAGGGCAGTTTGGAACCCCTCCAGGATGTTTTGGAGCGGTTCGTCCCGAGAAACGTGTTACCGCCAAATCAAATGCTCCCCAGAAAAAGTGAACAGGACTCACTTTACCCATAAAATTTGACCTGAATTGTGTAAAGACCCTCTGTACATGAGTCAGAGTTTTCCAGAATTGGTGTACTGCTTCTGCATCATAAGGTGCCTGCTGGGTATTTTCCGGGAAAGGTACAATAGGATCCGGGAGCTCAACCGGCATGGGATAAATTTCGGTTTCAAGATTCAGTTGCTTGAGGTTGTCGAGTGTTTTATCATAGAAATCGGCCACAGACATCGAGTCCAAAGTAAATGAAGCCTTTTTCCCATCTATTTTTCGAATATCCAATCGGTGGTAAATAAAATTAAATTCAATTTCGAAACTACCTGACGCATGTGGGATTAATGAAGTAGACAATCCGCGGGCAGATACATACAACGGTACATGCCAGCAGTGATTAATCCAAGGCATATTTTTAAGACGTATTTTCCCGACAATTTGCGACCATAAGTGAACTACCTCAAGTGTCTCTTGCCAATCGGCCAGAGCAGGCAGTTCGGGCCACGAATAATCCTTTTGACTTGCTGATGAGTTCTGTTTCATAGTGACAAGTATTGTATATAGTTAGGTGCCCATACTATTTTAGTACATCCTTCAATGACTCATCCCGCTCAATAACTGATTTAGCATATGGACAGAGTGGAATTACCGTCAATTCATTGTCACGAGCATAATTAACCGTATGCTCAACCAATTCATTACCGATATTTTGGCCTCGAAGTTCATCGGATACTTCAGTGTGGTCAATAATTATTTTATCTGAACCGGCCTTTGAATAGGTGATTTCGGCTTTTGTATCACCGTCCTGTTCAATAAAAAAGGATCCTTTGCTTTTTCCGTCTTTCTGTTGAATAACCATAGCGGCTGGGGAATAAGTTTAAAGCATTATTTGTTCCAACTTATATAATGCAGATGATAGTTAACAATCCCGTAATGTTTTTTGATATATGTCAAGAGGTTTTCTTAGCAAATGTCAATGACAACTGTCCACTGGAAGACTATAATAAAGAAACACAGAAATGGAGTCGATATGAAAACAATGATGATCTCGGTATTCATTTGAAAGATAAACCGCAACGAAAATATTATACCCATGGAACCATTCTGATACCAGAATAAAAACTACCCTTTCAGAAAGGTAAAATTCCAGGCATAAAAAAAGCCCCTAACTCTTTGTAAGTCAAGGGCTTAACTTTTTGAATTGCGATCCGGACGAGATTCGAACTCGCGACCTCCTGCGTGACAGGCAGGCGTTCTAACCAGCTGAACTACCGGACCGTATATTATTGTAATTCCTTTTACATCACTATCGTTTCCTCATTCGGACTGTCACATCACGCCAGCAGTCGGTACAAAAGAAAAAGGAGACTGTTCTGTCCTCCTGCATGACCGGTGGCTGAGGCACGCACTTCGTCAATCACAAAGGGCCTGTTCCTGCTACCGACCTGTCTCACTGATAATTTGTGGTCTCATACTTAAGCCAGATCGCCAGACCGAATGAGAGCCCTGAATATAACGACCTTTCGGCTCCCATGTCAAGTCAAAATTTGATTTAATCAAAAGAATTTCCGGTGGCTCTGTCTCGGGGTCAAAACAGGAAAGTTTGAAACCCGCGACTGTCTATGGAGAGAAACGTTTTCCTGTATAATACTACAGGGGCCTGCGTCGAGCATTGTGTAATTAAAACTTTTGATTCACTGAAAGAATTTAGTTACCATAGATATAAACCAAGGAATTTTGTATGTATCAGCCAACATTTATTGAAGTATCGCACGATATTAGCGTCCAGGTAAAACCGGTTTACCTGGAAGAAGAATCCAATGCGGTTGCAAACAAGCATGTATTTGCCTATTTCATAACCATCAAAAACTTAGGGTCCCGGACCGTGCAGTTGCTCACGCGTCACTGGGAGATTGAAAACGCGTCGGGCAAAACGCACGAGGTGGACGGGGAAGGCGTCATCGGGCAGAAGCCTACGATAGAACCGGGCGGAGAGCATACGTACAATAGCTTTTGTGTACTAAAATCGTTCCGGGGCAGTATGAAGGGATTTTATACCATGCAGGCGGACGACGGGAAGCAGCTGAAGGTGAGAATCCCGAAATTTCGCCTGGTATCGCATGTATTAAATTAAACGGAACTTCGTTTTGCGTTTGGTTTCCAAATAGGCCTTCCGTGCTATAAGAGATGTAACTATTGGTTGGCAAAGACGCTTGGCAGGAGTTAACACCCGTTACACGCTGTAGGGTCAGTTAACTGCACAACGCGTTAAAAGGATAGAGTGTATGAGGATTTTGAAAACCCGGGATTTGGGTTAATATCAATGGCTTAATCTTTAATTTTACTATTATTCCGTGAATAATCCGGGTTAAGCATGTGTGAGGATATTGAAGGTGCAAGAATCCAGAGATTTGTCAGCCGAACGCTCTTCCCCAAGGCTTGCTATAAAAAAAGGAGGACCGTAAGTATCAGTTACGGCCCTCTGTCGGGATGGTGATGGGATGTATTAGGGATACAGTATACTAACTCTCCAAAGCGGTTTCTATTGCCTTTAAAATCTGATTACTTTTTGGTGTCGAATCACTGCGGAAACGGCGGATGAGTTCGCCCTCTTTATCGACCAGGAATTTTTCGAAATTCCACTTGATTTCACCTGTAAAATCGGGGTTAGAAGCCGATGTAAGATACTTGAAGAGGGGATGCTGATCCTCGTCCTTGACAGAAATTTTTGAAAACAT